>JBFYWX010000532.1:0-11856 GCA_041310825.1 Desulfobacteraceae bacterium
CCGGGTCCTCCGCCATGACCATGACGTCGTCGAAGAGGGCATCGACCGGGGCGCGCAGGGTGGCCACTCGCGCAAGCCCGTCGTCATACCGGCCTTGGCTCAGGTCCGCCTGCACGCGGGACTCGACCTCTCGGAACGCCTTCAGGAGCGCGGCCTCCGAAGCGTGGCCGAAGAGCGCCTCCTCGACCGTGCCCGGCGTGAAGCCCTCGGCCCGGCGCAGGATGTTCACCACGCGCTTGAAGGAGACCGCGAGCGGTTCGAAATCCGGCTTTTGCCTGAGCTCGTCCAGGGCCCGGGCGCGGCTCCACACCGCGGGAATGCATTCGGCCGCAACGCCCAAGACGGCGGCCACCGTGTCCTTCGCGAAGCCCTCCTCCACGAGGATGGAGGCCATCCGCCCCTCCAGAAACCCCTGAATCCGGGCAGCGGTCTCGGGCGGTGTGCCCGCACCGGCGTCGAAGAGATCGAGGCTTTGCGCCACCACCCGGCTCAACGGGAAGGACCACCCGCGGCTGCGCATGATCTGGATCAGGCCGATGCCCTGACGGCGCAGGGCATAGGGATCGGCCGCCCCGGAAGGGATCAGCCCAGCCCGGAAGCAGCCGCAGATGGTGTCCAGCTTGTCGGCGACGGCCACGACCGCTCCCGCCTCGGTCTCGGGCAGCGGCGCACCCGAGAAGGTCGGCCGGTAGTGCTCTTCGATCGCGCGCGCGACCGCCTCGGGCTCCTTTTGGGCCAGGGCATAGACCCGGCCCATGATGCCCTGCAGTTTGGGAAACTCCCCCACCATCTGGCTGACGAGATCGGCCTTGCAGAGCCGGGCGGCGCGTTGGGCGTGTTGCGCGAGCTCCGGGCTGCCGCCGGCCTGTTCCGCCACAAAGCGCGCCAGGTGCTCGACGCGGCACACCTTGTCGTGGATCGAGCCGAGCTGGGCCTGGAAAAGGACGCTTTTCAGTTTTTCCACCTGCCGCGCGAGCGGTGTGTCGCGGTCGCTGCGGTAAAAGAATTTCGCATCCTCGAGCCGTGCGCGCAGCACCCGCTCGTGCCCGCGGACCACCACCGCCATGTCGCGGGCCGGGGTGTTGTTCACGGCGATGAAGTGGGGCAGCAGCCGGCCGGCCGCATCCACCACCGCGAAGTACTTCTGGTGCTCGCGCATGGCCGTGATGAGAACCTCCGGGGGAAGTTCGAGAAAGCCTTCCGAGAACCGGCCGACAGCGACCGCCGGATACTCGACGAGGTGCGTAACGATGCCCAGCAACTCCGCGTCGGCCAGCACCGCTCCGCCGACGCCGGCGGCCGCCTGGGACGCCGCCGTGGCAATCCGGTTGCGCCGCTCGTCGATATCGACGATGACGGATGCCGCGCGCAGCGCCTCCACGTAGGCAGCGGGCTCGGCGATCGGTACCCGGCGGGGATGGACGAAGCGGTGGCCGAAGCTCGCCCGGCCGCTGCGGATTCCGCCCAGTTCGACGTCGACCCGCCGTTTGCCGAAGAGCGCGAGCAGGGAGTGGATCGGCCGCGCAAAGGCGATCGGGAGGCTCCCCCAGCGCATGCTCTTGGGAAACGGCAGGGCGAGGATGACCTCGGGCAGGATGGTCGTGAGCAGCGCGGAGGTGGCCATTCCCGGGTCGGTCACCGTGGCGCTGAGGTACTCGCCCTTGGCGGTGGCGGTCGTTGCCAGCCGCTCCACGGGCAACCCGACCTTCTCTGCGAACTTGACCGCCGCCATGGTCGGCCGCCCCTCCCCGTCCAAGGCCACCTTGCGGGGCGGCCCCAGGACCTCGCGTGTCAGTGGTTTTTGACGGACCGCCAGCCCCGCCACCGTCACCGACAACCGGCGCGGGGTCCCGAAGGTGCAGACCGGGCCGTGGGCGATGCGAACCTCGACCAGCTTCTCGGTCAGCATCGACGCCAGGGCCGCCAGCGCCGGGTCGATGTACCCCGCGGGAATCTCTTCGGTTCCGATTTCGAGCAAGAACGTCTTCATTCGTCGTCTACCTCAATGAGCGATAAGGGTCGGCCCGTCGGCCCGTCTACCCGTCGGCCCGTCAGCCCGTCTGCCCGTCAGCCCGTCGCCGGTCGATCTGGGAAAAGCCGGTCGCGGCGTCGGCTTTTTAGGCCTTTCGGGCCGACCGGCTGACCGGCCGACGGGCCGACCGGCGACGGGCAGACCGGCCGACCTCAAACACCCTTCACCAGCGGAAACCCCATCGCCTCGCGCTGGGCCAGGTAGGCTTCGGCGCAGGCCCGCGCCAGATTGCGGATGCGCGCGATGTAGCCGGTGCGCTCGGTCACGCTGATCGCTCCGCGGGCATCCAGGAGGTTGAAGGTGTGGGAGCACTTCAGGCAGAACTCGTAGGCCGGGAGCACCAGGCCCTGCACGATGACCCGCCGGGATTCGGCTTCGTAGCGGCCGAAGAGGTCGAAGAGCATGCCGACGTCGGCCTGTTCGAAATTATAGGTGGACTGCTCCACCTCCTGGCGGTGATGAACGTCTCCGTAGCGCAGGTGGCGGTTCCACTGCAGGTCGTAGACGTTGTCGACCTGCTGCAGGTACATGGCGATCCGCTCCAGCCCGTAGGTGAGCTCAACGGAGACCGGCGTGAGCTCGATGCTGCCGGCCATCTGGAAGTAGGTGAACTGGGTGATTTCCATCCCGTCCAGCCACACTTCCCAGCCCAGGCCGGAGGCACCCAGCGTGGGGGATTCCCAGTCGTCCTCCACGAAGCGGATATCGTGGGCGAGGGGGTCGATGCCGAGCGCCGTCAGGCTTTGCAGGTACTGCTGCTGCACGTCCATGGGCGATGGCTTGAGCAGCACCTGGTACTGGTAGTAGTGCTGCAGGCGGTTGGGGTTTTCGCCGTAACGGCCGTCGGTCGGCCGCCGGGAAGGTTGGACATAGGCGACTTTCCACGGCTCGGGCCCGAGCGCCCGGAGCAAGGTGGCGTGATGAAAGGTCCCGGCGCCGACTTCCAGGTCGTAGGGCTGGATGATGAGGCACTCCTTGCGTGCCCAGAATGCCTGGAGGGTCAGAATGAGGTCCTGGAAATGCATGTCCACGGGCTCCTTGAAGCGGAGAGTTCACTGCAACGGCAGGCTAAGTGAATAGGCCATTTTCGAAAAAATGCCAAGGGAAAAGTAGGCCGCCCGTGTACGTAGACGGGTAGCGCTCCACCGCTCACGGGTGCGACTCTGTAAGCGTTGACGTTCACTTTCCCGTACCCGGTTTTCCATTCCCGGCGTATAGATATCACGTTGCACCCTTTTCTGCTTCAGACGTGAAGGTCTACCGCGTCACGATGAACGCTGAGCCCCTGCCCCGCCACTTCCACCGGCAGCAGGCGGGCCCCGGGACGCCGAGCGAGAAGTTCCCGCCAGCGCGGCCTGAGGCGGGTGATATCCTGCGCCGCCCCAATGGCCCAGAGGCACCCGCCGCCGCCGGCCCCGGTGAACCGGGCCCCGCAGCCGGTGCGGCGGGCGGCGGCCGCAAGCTCACGGCCCAGATCATCCAGCACCTCCGGTGTCAGCCGCCGGCGCAGGCCGGTCTCACGGTGCATGCACTCCGCCGCCTGACCGTAGTCGTCCTGGGCGACCGCCTCCACGAAACGATGCGTCAGCCCCACGATCTCCTCCCAGACCGACCGGGTCCGTCCTGCCACAAATTGCCGTACCCAACGCCCGTTGACGTCGGCGGAGACATGGGGGTTGCCGCCATAAGCGACCAGCAGGTGGCGGCCGAGTTCCCCGTGCCGCCCGACGGGGACCACCCGCCTCCTGCGGAACACCCCCGCACGGGGCAACGCCACCCACGACCAGGCATGGACCCCCCCGTAAACCGCCGCGAGCTGGTCCTGGTAGCCGCAGGGAACACCGGCAACGCTCTCCTCGACCGCGTGCGCGAGGAGGGCGACGGACCGGGCGTCCATCGCCCGCGCCGCGCGGCCCCGCCGGCCGGCCGCATCCAGGGCGGCCGCCATGGCGCACGCGGCCACGGAGGAGCCTCCCAGGGCGCTGCGGGGCGGGGAGTCCGAGTGGATGCGGATGTGAACCCCCGCGGCGTGGAAAACGTCGGCCATTGCGAACATCAATCCCAGCCGATGGGAGTAAGGAGCACGTCCGGCCGGAAATTCGGCGCTGCCCAGCCCCCCGGCGCTCACCCGGATCCGCCCCGCTGTGTGCGGCTCCAGGCGGACCGTCGTCCGCAGGTTGAGCGCAATGTTCAAGGTGCAGGGCCCAAGCTGCTGCAAGGGGTAGGAAAAGGTGCGGATATCGAGGGTCCCGCCCATGTCCACCCGGCACGGCGCCGAGGCGCTGACCGGGCCAGCGGCCAGCGCGTCGCGCCAAGAGAAGTCAGGGGCCGAGGGGTCAACACCCCCGTCTCCTAAGCTTTCGATTTTAGCTCCGGCCCCCCAATTCCGAACCTGTTTTCGATCCCGCATCCTTCACCTTAACCGTGAACCCGGAACCCGGAACCCCTTATCCCGCATCCACTGAACCCGTGACGCCGCAGCGACCGCGGGATGAAGCGCAACGCAGAGATTGGGGCTCCGGCGAAGCCGCTAACCTTCATCCCCGCGCAGCTGGCGCAGCACCTTCAGACTGCGCGGCAGCCGCCCGAGATGGTACGGCACGAAGCGCTCCAGGAACGCCTGCCCCTCCCACAGGGCCCGCGGGGTGAACTTCATGCGGCCGGCCCGCGCCAAGTCTCCGCCGGCGACCCACAAAAGCTGCTTCGCGGTGCCCTTCGAGAGCCGGTGGCTACCCGCATCGGGCGGCAGGCAGCCCGGACAGGCCACCCCCCCCCGGGCGATCTCGACCGAAAGCATATCCGCCAGGATGCCCTCGATATCGCAGCGGCAAATCACACAGCGGCCCAAATGGGGGCAGTGGCCGGAGATCCGCAGCAGCCGCATCTGGAAAAGAATGCTGAGCGCCGCCGGCGATGGGGTGCCCGTGTCGAGGCCGTCCAGCACGTGCCGCAGCAGGAGGAACACCTCAGGGTTTTCAACCCCCTCCTCCATCCAGTCGTTCACCAGCTCGGCCCAGTAGCTGGCGTAGGCCGTCTTGGAGGGGGCCTGGCGGATGGCGGGGTGGGGATTTTTGAGGACGGCCTCCTGCAGCAGGCCGAGCCCCCCCCGACGCCCCGCGCCGGCCACAATGTCAAGTTCGGTGAACAGCTCCAGCAACCCGGCAAATCGCCGGGCGCTTTTCTTGGCGGACTTGGCCATCAGGGACACCTTGCCGAGGCTGAATGAGAAAAAGGTCACGATCAGGTCGGCATCGCCGTATTCCGTAACCCGGATGAGGATGGCAGGGGTTGAAACAGGCGGCATGGATACGACCGGGCACGTCTGCGCGGAGGCTGGGTGGACCGTCGTCATGGCAGGTTCAGGTTGACGGGCTCTCCGCGTTTGCCCGGCACCGCTACGGGTTGGTCGTTCAGGGTAAGCTTGACCGCACCGGCGTTTCCGATGAGGAGGTTGAAATGGCGGCGGGCTTCAAGCTTCAGCTGCTGGCCGGCACGCAGAGTGTACTCCCCGGGTGTTCCCTGGTCGGTCACCACTTTGACCCAGGTGCTTTCGAGGGCCGTCACATATAGTTTCAACGCCGGGCCCGGCGCGGGGGCAAGCGGTTGGGCATCGGGCAAGGAGCCGGCTGCCGGGGTCGCCTCCAGCGGGTTGGGTGTCGTGAAAGCCCCGGCCGGCCGGGGCTCGGAAGGGTCCCGATGCAGGCAATGCCAGCCGGCGAGCTGGACTGCGATCAGAAGCGCAAGCAGGACGAGAACGATCACAAAACTCCCGGTGGCGCCCAGACGGCCCTGCCTCGGTTGGCACCCAACGCTCTCTACTTTACGGGCCATCATGCGATGCGCCGCATAGCGGCGCACCGCCTCCTCGCCGTCGACCCCCACCACCTTTGCGAACGCGCGCAGGAACCCTTTCAAAAAAGTCTCCGGCGGCAGGCGGCGAAAGTCCTCGTGCTCGATGGCCTCCAGCAACCGGATCCCGACCCGGGTCTGAGCTGCGACCTGTTCCAGGCTGATCCCCTTGGCCAGGCGGGCCGCCTGGAGATAGCGACCGTATGATTCGGACTGCACAGGAGAACCCATGAAAGTAACCCGAGAGCGCGGCAAGCAGACAGGCCGGCTCACTTCGTTTCGACAATCTTGATATGCGCGCGCCGGCGCAAGTCCGAAAGCCAGGCCTTGATTCGGCTGTCGACTCGCTGGCGATACAAAGCGTCCATAATTTCGGCCTCCACCTCCGATAGGGGGCGGCCCGGCGTGTCCTGGAGTTCCTGGACGTAGAGCACCAGGAAGCCGAACTCGGTTTCCACGATCGGGGAGACCTCGCCCGCTTTCATGGTCCTCACCACGTCGCGCAGCTGCGGGGTGAGATCCTCGACGCGGTAAAGGCCCAGGTCGGTGCCCTGGACCCCCTCGGACCGATCGGCATGCAGCCGGGCGATCTCCTCAAAGGAGCGGCCCGCCCGGACACCGCCCAGCGCCGCCTTCAACTCGGCCTGCACCGCCTCGCGCTGGGCTGCGGTGGCGTTGGGCGGCATCCGCGCAAACAAGTTCCAGAGATGGTATTTACGGCTCCCGCCGTACTTGGCAAGATTCTGCTCATAGTAGGCTGCGATCTCGTCCTGGGTGACGACCACCCGGGATCGCACCTCGCGGTTGACCAGTTTGGTCCGCTGAAGCAACCCTTTGATATCCCGGCGGTACTCATCCATACTGATCCCCTGCTCGACCAGCATGGCGCGGATCTCATCGTCCCCGATCCGATGGGTCTTTTTGAGCTGGGCAATGTGCTGGTCGATCTCCTCCTCGCTGACGCTGATGTTATGGCGCTTGACCTCCTGCTCGGTGAGCTTGGCGTCGACCAGAGCGTCGATCACTTCCCGGCGCATCCGGGCGAGGGATTGTCCCTGGACCTCCGCCGGCTGCCCCTGGGTTTTGATCTTTGCCATGTGCGGGCGCAGCGTCAGGTCGACATCGTGCTGGGTGATGACATCCTCGTTGACCACCGCCACGATGCGGTCGACCACACCGGTCCCGGCCGCCGGCCCCGCCTGCAGCAGCAAGGCCGCCGCCAGCATCCACTTAAAAAGAACTTCCGTCACCGGCCGGAAACACCGGGAGCAGGTCTCAGGTCCCATGTCGCCGATCACCTCACATCATCTCAATCCCGAGCCCGCCTGGGGGCCTCCGGCGGGAAGAGGTCATGACTCTCCGGGCGGCTCTCGCAGACGGTCCCACGCATCCGGGTTGATCTCCACCGGAAACCGTTCCCGCAAGCGCCTGATCCAGCCGCCGTAGGTGTCTTCAAGCTTCTGGCGCCTCACATCGGCCACGATGGACTCTTTCAGCCGTTGGAACTCGTCTTCCGAACCGGCGGCCGCGGCACGGCCGCGGTAGTGCCGGTCGTAATGGACCGCCACCTCCTCGGCCGTTACCCCGGCAAGCTCCTGCAGGTCGGCCTCCATCACTTTTTCCATGAGCAGCCGCACCTGCAATCGCTTTTTCCAGGTGTTGAGGCTCACGGCGGATTCGACCAAGGTTTGCTCGAACACGCCGGGCGGGTAATCAGCCATGATGGCCGCGACCGCCGCCTCGAGCTGGTCGTCGGGAACGGACAAACCCAACTCTGCCGCACGCCGGAGCAGCACGATCTCGGTGGCCATCTCCTCGAGCAGGTTGGCGCGGGCCTCCGCGATGCCCCTGCCCGCCGGCTCCAATCCGTCGGGGTAGGCCGTTTTGGCAATTTCCAGGGCCTGCAGAAACTCGCGGGCGGTGACCTTCTGCTCCCCGGAGCGGATCAGGTATTCCTCAGTCTCGACGGACCCGCCCGGTCCGCATCCCGCCAGGCAGAGCGCCAACCCCACCATACCGCATAAGATTCTAATTTTCTTGATTATTAACATGGCGACCCATCGCTTGCAAGATGTTTTTGGCCTGCCCCAACTGCCCGAGAGGCCCGGAAGGCGAAAGCCGCACCTTGAGCACATGGTCCGGCGTCAACTCGAAGCTGCCGGGATCGGCGGAGATCAGACCGACCAACCCGGCCGGGTTTGCCTGGTGGGCGGGGGAGAACCAGATTACCAGCCGCTGGTCTTTGAGATCGATCCGGGAGATACCGGCTTGGCGGGCGAGGACCTTGAGCATGACTTTAAACAAAAGGTGGCTCGCCTCCTCGGGCGGCGGCCCGAATCGGTCGATGATTTCGTTGCGGATGTCGGCGATCTCCTGAAGGTCCTCCGCCCGCGCCAGCCGACGATAAAGCAGCATGCGCTGGTCGATATCCGGGATATAACCTTCCGGAAAAAACGCCGACAGGGGGATGTTCACCTCGGGGTCCAGGGGCTGGAGCACCGGATCCCCCTTGAGTTCGGCGATGGCATCCTCCATGAGTTGCAGAAACATGTCGTAGCCGACGGCGGCAATATGACCGGACTGCGAAGCCCCCAAAATCGTCCCGCCGCCGCGGATCTCCAGATCGTTCATGGCGATCTGGAATCCGGCCCCCAGGTCGGAGTGCTCCATCAGGACTTTGAGCCGCTTACGGGCGTCGTTGGTGAGCCCGCTTTCGTCAGGGATCAGCAGGTAGGCATAGGCCTGCTCCTCTGACCGCCCGACCCGACCGCGGAGTTGATACATCTGGGCCAACCCGAAGCAGTCGGCCCGGTTGACGATCATGGTGTTGGCCGTGGCGATGTCCAGCCCGGACTCGATGATGGTGGTGCACACGAGCAGGTCGATCTCCCGGTTGAGAAACCGCATCATGACCCGCTCAAGGTCCTCCTCCGCCATGCGGCCGTGCGCCGCCTCGAGCCGCACCTCGGGCACCAGCCCCTGGATCGTGGCGGCCATCTCCTGGATGTCCTCAATGCGGTTGTGCACGAAAAAGAGCTGTCCCCCGCGTTTGAGCTCGCAGCGGATGGCCTCGGCGATAACGACCCGGTCGAACTCGCAGATGTAGGTAATGATCGCTTTGCGGTACTCGGGCGGGGTCTGGATCAGGCTGATGTCCCGGATCCCCGCCAGCGACAGGTGCAGGGTCCGCGGGATCGGGGTGGCCGTAAGGGCCAGGACGTCGACCGAGGCCCGCAGGTCCTTGAGCTTCTCCTTGTGGCGCACCCCGAAACGCTGCTCCTCATCCAGAACCAGCAAGCCCAGGTCTTTGAAGGCGACATCTTTCTGCAGCAGCCGATGGGTGCCGATGACGATGTCGATGGTGCCCGATCGCAAGCCCTCCAGAATGGCCGCCTGTTCGCTGCGGGATCGGAACCGGCTCAGGCAGGCGACGTTCACGGGATAGCGTTGGAAGCGGTTGCGGAAGGTGGCCCCATGCTGCTCCGCTAGGATCGTGGTGGGGACCAGGACGGCCACCTGTTTTCCGTGGCCGATCGCCAGGAAAGCGGCCCGCAGCGCCACCTCGGTCTTGCCGTAGCCCACGTCCCCGCAGACGAGCCGGTCCATGGGGGCCGGCTCCCGCATGTCGGCCAGGACCTCCTCGATCGCCTTGATCTGGTCCGGGGTCTCCTCGTAGGCGAAACCGGCTTCAAAATCGTGAAACACACCGTCGGCGGCGTCAAACGCTGTTCCGGCGGCCACCCGCCGCTGGGCGTAGAGCCGCAACAGTTCGCCGGCGATCTTCTCCGCCGAGCGTTTGACGCGGGCCTTGACCCGTTCCCAGGATTTTCCGCCCAGCCGGTCGAGAGGGGGTCGTATCCCCTCGGCCCCCATGTATTTCTGCACGATGCCCATGCGGTCGACGGGCAAGTAGAGTTTGTCACCGCCCTGGTAACAGAGAACCAGGAATTCGTTGCGCACCCGCTCTACCGTCAGTTTCTGCAACCCCTCGTACTGGCCGATCCCGTGTTCGTCGTGGACGATCAGATCTCCCTGCTTGAGGTCCTGAAGGCCCAAGAGTCGCGAGCGTACGCGGGCCGGTGGCTTCGCACGCCGCAGCTGACGGGCGCCGAAGATCTCTTTTCCACTCAGCACCGCCAGCCCCTCGGCCGGCCACACAAACCCCGCCGACAGGCGGCCGAGGCAGATGAACACACCCCCGGGCTCGGCCCCCGTCGCCGGCCACCCCTCCACCGGGGTCAGCCGCAGGCCATAGGGCGAGAGCAGGGCCGCCAGCCGCTGCGCCTGGGTCTTGGCCTGGCAGGTGATCAGCACCACGCGGCCCCCCGCCCGCTGGTTCCGGACCCACTCCGCCAGAGGTTGCAGGAGCTCCTCCTGCCCGCGGGGCCGGCGCAAGGCGGCGGTGAGCTCCTGGTTGTCCTGAACGGCAACGCGGACCACCGGCGCCCGCGGAGTGTCGCACACTTCCGCGGCGCTCACCACCTCGAGCAGCCGCACGGAAACGGGCCTGCGGGCCGCCAGCAACCCGCGAACTTCCTCCCAGGGAAGGTGGAGCGACGCCGCCGGCACGCACAGCCGGCCGCTGGCGAGGCAGGCGGCCTCGTTGGCCGCGGCCTGCTCCTCGAACTCGCGCGCGGCTTGCTGCCCCCGGTCAGGGTCGATCAAGACCACCCGCGCCTCGGCCGGAAGGTAATCACCCAGAAAATCAAGGCGTGGATAAATCAGCGGCAGGAGACTCTCGATACCCGCGAAACCCTCCTGGTTGGCAAGCTGCGTCACGATCCGGCGCACCTGAGCGGCCGGCAGGTTGATCTCGGCTGCCCGCAGGCGAACGCGGTGAGTGATCTCCGTCAGTTGCTGCGGGTCCAGGACCGTTTCGCGCGCCGGCAGCAGCACGGCCTCCTGAATGGGCTTGAGCCGGCGCTGATCGGCCGCCGAAAAAAACCGCAGGGATTCGACCCGGTCTCCGAAAAACTCGATCCGCAAGGGCTCGGCGTAGAGCGGTGAAAAGATATCGACGATCCCCCCCCGCACACTGAAATCGCCGGGTTCCTCGACGATGGCCGCACGCAGATACCCCCCCGCCAGCAGCTTGGCGGTCAGGTGCTCGCGATCGAGTTCCTCGCCTTCCAGGATCAACTCGGCATAGCGGTTGAGTTCGGCGCGGGGAATCACCAACTGGAGCAGCGCCGGAACCGGCACGATGAGCAGCGGGGGCGCCTCCCCGGTGAGCAGTTGATACAAGACCCGGATGCGCTCGGCAGCGGTCTGGTTGTGATAGGAGAGAAGCTTGAACGGCAGAAGGTGATAGGCCGGAAAGCAGCTCACCGCCTCCCGGTCCGCTCGGCTGAAAAAGGTGATGTCCTCGGCCAGTTGGCCGGCATCGGCCACCGAAGGCACCACCACCAAGGTCGGCCCTTTGAGGCGCGTGGCCAGCCGGGAGAGTACATAGGCGCGCTCGCTTCCGCTCAGGCCGATGACCTCGACGGGGCCCTTGTCGGCGGCCACCCGATCGAGGAGGGCCGTGCAGTCAGATGCCTCTTGATTTTGGTTCAGGGACACAGTAAAAGAAAACCTTTCGCCGACGTAGCTCAATCGGTAGAGCAGCTGATTCGTAATCAGCAGGTTGGCGGTTCAAGTCCGCCCGTCGGCTCCATCCGCCTTCCTATTTTCTCCCTTGGTCTCATCGGCGCGACGGAACGTTCATCGCCCGAACGATGCCCATGCCGCCGCCCCTCTGCCGGAGGCAATGGCGGGGGGGCAGATCCCCGGCCTAAGCCTGAACCTCGACCATGCATAATAGAGTGGATCCGGCAGCAATGCAACGTGGCCGGGCCGCTGGTTCACAGACCTTCGACCGGGATCGGCATTTCAAGTAATCATCTGAAAAATCAATAAATTCATTCAAAACCCCCCTTGACAGGGCGAAATTTTACGGGTAAGCTGAAAAATATCGATCGACGGACGAGCGGTTT
>JBFYWX010000020.1:0-2567 GCA_041310825.1 Desulfobacteraceae bacterium
GGGATTTATCAGCAATTAACTTGCCCTTTTACGGTTGCGGTCGTGAAAACAACCAAAAATATATCTACTTGAAATAAATACATAAAGCTCGAAGTTACTTGGAAGGGGCTAAACTGTTACGCTGCAGCTTCTCGACCTCTGCGTCGATTCCAAGCTTCCGTACGGCAGCCAACGCCGTATCGATCAGGTTCTTGTCAGCGGGTATGTGTTTGTTGTCCATTTATTAGTATTGTCCACGGAACATGGACAAATGTCAATAGTGGACAAATTGAAGCCTCCAATTAGCCAGTTTCGCTGTCAGCTTTATGAAAGCCGGTCTCCGCGCTGGCTGCCTTGCTTCGGAATGGGTGGAATGAATTTTATTTTTTGCCAACGCCCTGCCGGAAGGTCCAGGCTGACCTTAAATCCTACAGCACCCCCTTGGGCATCGGCGGGACCTTCTCTCCGCCCAGGACGTAGCCCCCGTCCAGCCGCAGCACGCTGCCGGTCATGAAGGGCGCATCCTGCAGCATGAACATGACGGCCGTGACGACGTCATCGAGGGTGCCGGTGCGGCCGAGCAAGGTGTGGTCGATGATGGCCTGTTTTTCCGCGGCGCTCAAAAGCCCCCAGCCGCGGGTGCCGGGGCCGTGACGGGTGTCGCAGAAGCCGAGCATGATTTCGTTGACCCGCACCTCGGGGGCGGCCTCGCGCGCCCAGGTCTCGGTCAGGAGCGACACCGCGCGGTTGGCGGCGGCATAGCCGTCGTTGAAGACCGGTGCGGCCGGGCCGGATCGGCCGACCAGGGCGGCGATGGAGGAGAGGCTGATCACGGCCCCGTCGCCCGAGGCTTTGAGGTGGGGCAGGGCGGCGGCGAAGACCCAGCGCTTGGCGCGCAGCGTGGTCTCGATTTCGAGGTCCCACTGCGCGTGGGTGTAAGGGCCGTGCACCACGGGCCAGCCGCCGCGCTCGATGTTGTTGATCAGGATCTCGAGCCGGCCGAAGCGGCCGATCACGGCGGTCATCGTGCGCTCGACCTCCTCCGCCCGCCGCAGGTCGGCCTCGAGGATCAGATGGTCGCTGCCGGCGGTCGCGAGGTCGCGGCGCAGGTTTTCCAGCTCCTCCTGCCAGTCGAAGGTGGTTACCGCGACCTTGCACCCGGCCCGCGCGAGCGCAAGCCCGATGGCCTTGCCGATGCCCTTGATGCCCCCGAGGACCAGGGCCGCCTTGCCGTTCAGGTCCATGGTCTAACACCTCCCGTCATTCGGACGCGTAGCGTGTATGCGCCATCCCCCCCGCCTCGTCAAACCGTGCTCCCGTCCGCTCCGAGTAGATGCCGCACCCACGCTATCCCCGTGTGCAGCAGCGCGAGATCCTCGCCCCGGGCGGCGTCCGGAAACTGCTCCAAAAGCGCCACGCCCCCCGGAAGGCGGCCGCCTGCGAGCTTTGCCCGAAACTCATCCGGATCGTAAAGGGCGGTGAAGATGCGGTCGCCGGTTGCGGAGCTGAGCGGCCGGGGGTGGCGGCTGTTTTTCAAGGCGATCAGGTCGAGTAGCCGGTCGTTTTCGCGGTTGTAGTCGCAAAGCCCCTGGCGCGTGACCCACTCGTCAACACGCTGCCGCGTAGGCTCCTCAAACCCGCGGCAGTGCGGTTCCCGCAGAAGATAAAAGGATTCGGCCAACTCTCCGGTTTCGCGCGAGCGGGACACCGAGCGCACCAAGGGATAGATCCGGCAGGAAGCCGGCCGGTCGGGGTAGACCCGGCAGCCGGATTCCGCGACGAACGGGCAGCGCCGCCGGCCTCGATCGGCGGGGACCAGGGTTGCGACCGGCAGGCCGGAAGCGGGGCCGGTGTGGCGCCGGGTGAACTGCGCGAGAAACGGGCCGGAGGCGAGGCCGAGCGCGCGCCGCAGCCGCAGCACGTCATACGGGGTCAGGGCCTGCACGAGGTCCCGGCAGCACGCGTTGAAGCAGGCTACCCGCGGCGCGCATTCGAATTGAAAGCTCTCCTCTGCGGCCATCGGCCGCAACAGATCCTCCATGGCGGTTCCCCCGACCCTCACTGACTCAGGGAAAGGGTTTGGTCCATTTTCGGCCAGCTGTCAACCGGAACATTAAACGATACCGGCGGCCACTGTCTGCATTTTGTGCCGGCTGGCCTCTTCATCCCCATATGTGGAGGCCGTCGTGGCAGGCATCCTATCAGGCCTTCGTGCCTGATTTTGCGCTTCAAAAATTCTTGACAAGCCGGCGTTCATGATGGTAAGGCTTCTCCTCCGCCAGAAATTTATCTTCCTGATTTGACGCAGTTTTTTGATCCAACGCGGAGGACCACGCTGCCGGCGCAATTGCCTTGGCGGCGAATCGGAAAAAAGAGTCTGGCCCGGAACGGCTGAGAATAATTTCAACCAACGAAGGGAGGTGCAAAACCGGACAGTTGAGCCTGAACATGGCAGCGGTGCGGAACCCCACGTTCAATCACAATAACCACTCCTGAGGAGGTACTTAGATGCCAAGCTATGTCATTCAAGAAAAGTGCGATGGTTGCAAGGGCGGCGAGAAGACCGCCTGCATGTACATCTGCCCCAA
>JBFYWX010000037.1:0-7550 GCA_041310825.1 Desulfobacteraceae bacterium
TGGTGGTGCTCTCGGTTACCGGCTGCGGCTACAATGCGATGCAGCAGGCCGAGGAGCGCGTGTTTAAGTCCTGGGGCGACATCGAGGCCGCCCTGCAGCGGCGCGCGGACCTGATCCCCAACCTGGTGGAGACGGTCAAGGGCTATGCGGGGCATGAGCGCGAAACGCTGGAGGCGGTCATCAACGCACGCGCCAAGGCGACTTCGGTCAAGCTCTCGGCCGAGGAGCTGAGCGACCCGGCAGCCCTCGAACGCCTGCAGCAGGCTCAGGGGCAGATGACCTCGGCCCTGTCCCGGCTGCTGGTCGTAGCCGAGCGCTACCCTGACCTGAAGGCCAGCGAGAACTTCCGGGATCTGCAAAACCAGCTGGAAGGGACCGAGAACCGCATCAACGTGGCGCGTCAGCGCTACAACCAGTCGGCCGGGGAGTTCAACTCCATGATCCGCTCCTTCCCGAACAGCCTCACCAACAGCCTGCTGCTGCATTTGAAGCGCAAGGAATATATCCAAGCCGAGGAGGCTGCCAAGGCCGCGCCCAAGGTTAAGTTTTGAGGGGCATGGAGTCCGGCGGATGACGCGATCCGTGCATATGCGGTCGTTCGGAATCCTGGGCCTGCTGGGGGGGATGACCGCCCTGCTGCTGGCCGGGGCGGCCGCAGCGCTCTATGTTCCGGCCCTGAAGGGCCGCGTGAACGATTATGCCGGAATGCTGGCACCGGACACCGAGCGCAGGCTCGAAAGCCTTTTGAAGGAGTTGGAGGACCGGGATTCGACCCAGGTGGTGGTTCTGACCATCCCATCGCTGGGCGGGGAATCCATTGAAGAGTTTTCCATGCGAGTGGCCGAGCACTGGAAGATCGGCCAAAAGGGGCTCGACAACGGCGCCATTCTGGTGGTCGCGGCCGGCGACCGCAAGGTCCGGATCGAGGTGGGCTACGGCCTCGAGGGCCGGCTGACGGACCTTGTTGCCGGCCGGATCATCCGGGACCGGATCATCCCCAGTTCCGGGCGGGCCGATTCGACCAAGGGGTGCTGAACGGGGTGGCGGCACTGGCGGAGGCCGTGGGGGGCGAGTTTCAAGCCCCGGCCCGGCCGCCGGCGGGGCCGCCGGCCGCCGGTGTTGAAGACCTCATGCCCTTTCTGCTCGTTTTCTTCTTCCTGGTCTTCTTGCTGGGCCGCGTGAGCCGCCCACTGGGAACAGCCGGCGGCGGGTTTTTCATGCCTTTTCTGGGCCACATGGCTTTTGCCCCGGGGCCGCTGACCCTGCTCGGCCTGGGCGGTGCGGGCCTGGTGATCGGCTACGTGCTGGCCACGATCGCCGCGGCTTTCCGCTCCGGGGGGCCGCGCTACCCCGGCGGCGGGTTCGGAGGGGGACCGATCATGTTCCCGCGCGGCGGCGGCGGTGGTGGGTTTTCGGGCGGCGGCGGGTTCGGCGGCGGTGGCGCTTCCGGGAGATGGTGAAAACGATGAAAGACCCGGTCAAAGGCTTTCTAAAGGAAGCGGGGATAGAGCAGATCGACGCCTGCGTGGCCGAAGCCGAGCGCACGACCCGCGGCGAGATCGTGGTTCTGGTGGCCCCCGATAGCCATCATTACCCGGTGGCCGGGCTGCTCGGGGCGGCTTTATTTTCGATCCCGCTGGCCGTTGGGCTGACCCGCATCGTCGGACCTCACCTCTGGGCCGGCCCCCACGACCTTTGGTTTTTCCTGGGGTTTTTTTTCCCGCTGTTTTTCCTCTGCCGCTTCCTCATCGGGCGATTTGCGCGCCTGAAACGGGTCTTCGTCTCCAAAAAGGAGATGGACCAGGAGGTCAAGGAGGCCGCCGAGGCCCATTTTTTCTCGAAGGGACTGTATCGCACCCGGGAGGAGACCGGGGTTCTGATCTATCTCTCGGTGTTTGAGAGCCGGGTCCGGGTGCTCGGTGACCGCGGGGTCAATGCCGTGGTGGCTTCCGGTTTCTGGCAGGAGATTGCGGACCAGATCGTTTCGGAGATCCGGGCAGGCCGCCCGGCGGACGCCGTCTGCCGGGCGGTCGGCCGAATTCACGCGGTGCTCGAGGAAAAGCTCCCGGCAGCCCCGGTTGACACAAACGAGCTACCGAACCTGATCGTCGAGCACTGACGCCTCTCAACAACATCCAAAAGGAGAAGCACATGGTTAAATTGTTTTCATTCGCGGCCCTGGGTCTTCTCTCCGCGGTCCTGTCGGCCCACGCGGCGGGGGACAACATGAAAGCCTTCCCCCCTCCCGAGAAAGGGATGGTTCGTTATGTCCTGGAGCTTCCCAAGCAGGAGGACGAATCGGCTTTCAAAGTGGAACTGATCGCCGGCCGGACGGTCCAGGTCGACGAACGCAACCGTTATTTCTTCGGCGGCGAGATCCGGTCCGAAACCATCAAGGGCTGGGGGTTCCCGCGCCACATCGTGAGCCAGCTGGGGCCCATGGCCGGCACCATGATAGCGGTCGACCCGGCCGCGCCGAAGGTTAACCGTTTCGTCACCCTGGGCGGGGAACCCTTCTTGATCCGCTACAACAGCCGTCTGCCCGTGGTGGTGTATGCACCCGAAGGGGTTGAGGTACGCTATCGGATCTGGGCGGCGGAACCGGAGATGAAAGGGCTCACAAAACGATAACCAGGCGTTGCCGATGCCGAACTTAGCGGCCGAAGAGGACGGCGGCGCTTCGCCGCGGGTGGACCACTTTTTGTTACCGCCTTTGGTACATTTTTGCATTACCGGTGACACCTGCGTGAAGATCCGATGAAAAAAGAGGTGACTATGGAAAGAAACGACGAGGCTCCCGTTCTGGAGGTCTTTTCGGATTTCATCTGACCCTGGTGCTACTTCATTACCGGGGGTATTGAAAGACTGAAAAAGGAATTTCAGGTCGCCGTTCGCTGGACGGCGTTTCCCCTGCATCCGGAGATCCCGGCCGAAGGGGTTACTTTGGAGCAGTTGTTCGCCGGGCGACGTATCAACATGCCTGAAATGCTGCAGCGCCTTGAGCAGACCGCTGTCAGGCTTGGACTGCCCTTCGGCGAGCGCCGCATGAGCTTCAATTCGCGCCGGGCCCAGGAGGCGGCCAAGTGGGCCGAGTCGCACGGGAAGGCGGACGCTTTCCACAACGCCGTGTTCAGAGCCTATTTTGTGGACGGGAAGAACCTGCACGAAATCGAAACGCTGGCTGCCGCGGCCGAGTCCGTAGGACTTAAGGGAGAGGATCTGGAAGGGGTTCTCCAGAGCAAGGCTTTCAAAGCCGCCGTCGACCAGGACTGGCTGCGGTCCCATCAACTGGGCATCACCGCGGTGCCCACGTTCCGCCTGAACGAAGAAAACCTCGTCGGCGCTCAGCCATACGAGCAACTGGCCGCATTCATGACCGCCCAACGCGTGCCGCCGCGCGATGCTTCCGCCGTTCTATAAGCGCAAAAGCATTGATCGACACGGACCGGATTGGCACGATTATCCTGTTTTCGATTTGCTTCGGCACCTGATCGATCCCGGGTCTCTGCCTCCGAGAGGGGGTGTAATCCTCGATCGTGGCCCCTCGTCATCAGCGCTCTGGCCGCTTGGAAAGAAAGTCCTTGAAACCATGCAAATTGAAAGTTATAGTTTCAATATGCAAGGATTCATCCAACGGAAACTTTACACTCGGATCATGAGGCTGCTGCAGGATTTTCCGGCGGTTGCCATATTAGGCCCGCGGCAATGCGGCAAGACCACGCTGGCCCTGGAGATAGCCAAAGAGACCGGGCCGAGCATCTATGTTGATCTCGAAAGACCGTCGGATGCACGCAAGCTTAGAGATCCCGAACTCTACTTCCGGCAGTATCAGGATCGTTTGGTCTGCCTCGATGAGATTCAACGCCACCCCGATCTCTTCCCACTGCTCCGGGGAGTGATCGACGAGCACCGGCGCAACGGACGTTTCCTGATTCTCGGCTCGGCATCCCGGGACCTGATTCGACAAAGCTCGGAAACCCTCGCCGGCCGGATCGCTTACCTGGAATTGACGCCGTTCCTGCTTTCAGAGGCGGCCGGGCATTCCCCAACGGATCCTTCGGTGGAGAAGTCGCTTTGGCTGCGCGGCGGGTTCCCGGACAGCTATCTCGCGCGCAATACCGCTTCCAGCCTGGAATGGCGTGAGAATTTCATCCGGACCTTTCTCGAGCGGGACATCCCCCAGCTCGGATTCAAAATTCCGGCGGAAACCCTGCGCAGGCTCTGGCGGATGCTGGCCCACTCGCACGGGCAGCAATTGAACAGCTCACGTTTGGGCGAGGCGATTGGGGTAAGTCACACCACCATTCGCTCCTACCTGGATCTCTTATCCCAGACATTCATGATCCGCCTGCTTCAACCCCAGCATGCCAACCTCAAGAAGCGCTTGGTCAAATCCCCGAAAGTCTACATCCGGGACAGCGGAATTCTGCATGCGCTGCTTGAGATCGAAATCCAGGAGGAGCTCTGGGGGCACCCCGTCTATGGCGCCTCCTGGGAGGGGTTCGTCACCGAGAACATCATCGCCGAACTTGACCGCTGGTCGCCGTCCTATTTCAGGACCGCCGCAGGGGCCGAGGTCGATCTGATATTGACGCGAGGCAAAAGGCGAATCGCCGTGGAATGCAAAGCGTCCTCGGCGCCGGAGGTGGGCAAGGGGTTCTGGAATGCCCTGAAAGACCTCGGGATCAAGGAAGCCTGGATCATCGCTCCGGTCACGGAATCCTATCCGATTGAAAAGGGAGTATCCGTGGCTAATCTATTTGATTTCTTGGCAAAAATGGATAGTTCAGTCGAAAGGCAGAATTAATCGCTTTCGGATTAGTTTGACACAAGGGATGGGATTATCGGAGTAGATGGGCCCGGAGGTAGGGGCCCATTTTTTTTAGAAGAAAGGAAAGGGCGGCCACATTCCTGGCCGCAGCGCCACCCTTTCCCGCAACCGAGGAGCACCAAGTGATCCTCAGGGAGCGTTCGCATGGTAATCCCAGTCGAGGGGGAACTCAAGGCCCTTGTGAGGCAGGGCCGGCAGTTTGTGTGGCCCAAGCCCAAGTACTGCCCGCGCGGTCGTGACTGCCGTGTCTGGGGAAGAATGGGGGACATCCCTGTTTTCATGCGTTGTTTGTTTCAACCAATTCATCCTTGTTGGTAGCAGCGATGGTCTCCCCCCGGCAACCGCCCGGGTGACCGCCGAGGGGGTGATCTGGAGCCGTTTCGCTAGGGCTGCGGCTATAGGCAACACATGAGATCAGAGGCGTCCCCTATACCGTCCCGAGTAGCTGCAGATCAACGGAGCCCGGTAGGGCCGATGTCCTGGGGTGGGTTACGGCTCGCCACAAACGGTTATAAAACGGGCTGATCAGGACATAGAAGGCGGGAGAAGTGTCACCCAATTATTGGCAGAAAGGCGATCATAATTAGCGATGTCGCACAGCTCTGGATCAATGGTGTGCGCTGGCCCGATCGGTAAATCACCGCGCGCTGAACAAATTTGCCAAGATGCTGGAGCGCCACCGCTACGGCATCTTAAACCATTTTGACTACCCCATCCACACCGGCAAACTGGAAGGGGTGAACAACAAGATCAAAATCATCAAAAGAAAAGCATACGGCTTTCACGACTTGCGCTGCTTTAACTTGAAAATTTTCCAGGCTTGCTACAAGTGATTTTGAGAAGAACCAAATTTTTTATTAAACCGGCAATGAATTAGGGCAACTAAGCCGCATAAGCCACCTTCGGATGGCAGAAGAACTTCTTCACTCGCTGTGGTTGGCGTTGAAGTGAACGCAAATGTGAGATCGCTTTCTTTGTCAGCTGGGACTGTGTGCGGATCGGCTCAGCCTTGTACACGCTGCTTTTCAGCTCCCCGTTCAGGTACTCATCCGGATTGAACTCCGGAGAATAGGGAGGCAGAAAGAAGATCTCGATCTTATCTTCATGGGCTTCCAACCACTCTTTGACTGGTGCGCTGTGATGAACTTTCAAATTGTCCACGATCAAGAACACCTTGCGCTCAGCATCTTTGATCAGCCGTGCCAAAAATTTCTTCATAATCGTGGCGTTCATGGCGTTGCGGTAGACCATAAAGCGCATCTGGCCCTGATTGGTGACCGTGGAGACAAGCCCGATGCTCTCCTTGCGGGCACAGAGCCGAACGGTAGGGGTCTTTCCCATCGGGGCATAACTGCGCCCATACTGATAGCCGTTAGAAAGCCCCGTTTCATCCCCCCAGTGGATCTCGGCTTTCTCCTGCTTGGCCCGCTCGAAAATCGCCGGATATTCTTCAGAGAGCCACTTTTCAACCCGCTGCGGGTTCTGCTCGTAGGCACGGCGCGTGGGCTTCTGAGGCGTATAGCCCCATCGCTTGAGGTACTCACCCACCGTTCGGATCGGCATCCGCATCCCCCACTGCTGCCGGATCACCTGCTGAACCGCAAAGCGGGTCCACAGCGCAAAAGGAAGCTTCAACTGATCCGGCGTTTTATCGCGGATCATCTCCCGAAGCCGCTTTTCCTGCTCTGCGCTCAGTCTCCTTCCGCTGCCCGTCTTGCGGCCGCGCTGCTTGATCTTTACCCCCGTGTGGCCGCTTTCTTCGTAAGCTCTGCACCAGCGGCAGATGCGGGTCGGATGGGCACTGATGATCTCGGCAATCTGTTTGTGGGTAAAGCCTTTCTTCCGAAGACGAACGGCTTGGTGGCGCAGTTGCTGCTGCGCCTCCGGTTTCAATTTGCGTGCATCAATTTTTTCCATCCACAAGCATATAGCACAATTTAGTTAATCTTGCCATATTTATTTGCCGCGTTAATAATTACCGAATCGAGGTCTATCGGTGCATCTCAAAGCCGCCGAATCTTTTGCCGCAATTGGAGATTTTTATATTGCCGCATTGGGCAAACCTGGATTGACACCTATCGACGCGCAACGGCGGTCGGGTTTTTCGGGCCGCCGACACCGACGCGGCTGGATCGCGACTGCCGCTAATAAAGACAATGGGAAATGAGCGATGCCAACAAACTGCAGTGGTCGGAAGGAACACGCCCGGTCCCTTCGGGTACAGGATCGGAAGGCAGTGTTCGTAAAGAAAGTATTAGGGATTGTGAGTGGAGACTTACAATGAATCGGCGGTCGATTGCAACAGGAGGGTATCTACCGGCTGGTGTAAATCCCCTCCCACCCCCCTTTGACAAAGGGGGGTGGGAGGAGGAGGTTCAGCGCAGGGCCTGGTCGAAAAAGGGTCGTGCGCGGTTTTAGGCGTGGGCGGCTTTCAGGGCCTGGTCGAGGTCGGCGATGATGTCGTCGGCGTGCTCGATGCCGACCGAGATCCGGACCATCTCGGGCTCGACCCCGGCTTTTAGCTGCTCGGCGAGCGGCAGCTGGGAGTGGGTGGTGGTGGCCGGGTGGATGACGAGGGTGCGCGCATCCAGGATGTTCGCGAGATGCGAGCAGAGCTTGACCGACTCGATGAACTTCTTCCCGGCCTCGAGCCCCCCTTTGAGGCCGAAGCCGAAGACGGCACTCGGGCCCATGGGGAAGTACTGCTGGGAGCGCGGGT
>JBFYWX010000061.1:0-15762 GCA_041310825.1 Desulfobacteraceae bacterium
TGATGTTTCGATCCCGCGGACGGCTGATCACGGTCCACGGCCGGGAAATCGCCATCAATGCCTTGAACGACGAGGCGGAGGCGGACAAGATCCTGGAATGGCTGAAGCGCGAGATCAACCAGGCCTGGGAGAACCGCGCCTCCATCACCCCGAGCTTCGAGGGCGCCCCCAGGCCCCAGATCTTCGAAATCATCAAGCTGCTGCCGCGGACCAACTGCCGCGAATGCGGGGAGCCGACCTGCATGGTGTTCGCTGCCCGTGCGGCCGAAGGGGTCAAGACGGCCGCCGACTGCCCGCCGCTCACCGGCGAGGCCCGGCAGCGGCTCGAAGACTACCTGGGCCGGTTCACTTTCGATGGTTGACGATATCCCCCACCCCCTTTACAAAAGGGGCGAAGGGGGATTTGTTCCGAACAGTAAAGCGACAGAAATGAAGCGGCGCAGCGCGCCATAGCCTGATCTTGTAAACTCGTCCATTAACGACTAGTGCGAGCCTGCCATGCCTGAAACGATGGAATATGGTAAACAACCCAAAGGGATCTGGCTGCGGGCAGCGTGGCAACTGTCGGCGCTGGTGGTCCTGAGCACCGTGGTGGCGCTGGCGGTCAACGCCCTGCGAACGGAGCGCCTGCCCCTGATCGGAGACTTTGCGGTTGCGGCCCGCATGACGACCGCCACCGGGGAGCGCATGGACATCACTTTAGAAGAGGCGGAGACGCTTTTTTCCAACCGTATCGCGGTTTTCGTTGACGCGCGCCCCGTAGAGGAATATGAGCGCAGCCACATCCAGGGGGCGCGCAGCCTGCCCTGGCAGGAGGCCGACATCAAGTTCATCGCCGCCACCGAAGACTTGGACTTGAACACCCCCATCATCACTTACTGCGACGGGGAGACGTGCGAATTGAGCCATGACCTTGCCTTGTTTCTACGCGACGTCGGCTTCCTTAAAACCCGCGTGCTTGTCAACGGCTGGACGATCTGGCAGCAGGCGGGCCTGCCCACCGAGAGCGGTGGATAATTCAGCGCGATGCCTGTATCGTTGGTGATCCATGACGCGCCTCTGCCTTCACCCTACAGGAGGAGATAAATTTCCATGAATTGGAAAATCGTTGCAGCGGTCCCTTGGGTGTGGATCCTCGGGACAATCGCATTTTCAGGAGCCGCCCATTCCCAGTGCCCGTCCCCGGAGCAGATCCAGGAGGTCATCGCAAAATTCGACGCCCAGGATCGCAACCTAGTGGCCATTCAGCCCACCCAATTCCCGGGGTTGTGCGAAGTCCAGGTGCGGCTGAACAACCGGATCCACATATTCTACGCGGGCGCCGCCGGGGATTTCCTGCTCATGGGCCAGCTTTATGAGGCGAGCTCTGGGCGCAACCTGACGCGTGAAACCCTCGAGCAGGTGAACCTGTTCAGCCCCGAGGAGATGAGCCAGCTGACGGAGCTGAGTGCCGTCACCCTCGGAACCTCCGGCAAAACCCTCCTCTACACCACCGACCCCCACTGCCCTTACTGCAAACAGGGCGAAGAGACCCTGAAGCGGATGGCGGCCGCAGGTGAGCTGACCGCGAAGATCCTGTTCTTCCCCCTGGAGTCCTACCGAGACTCGCGCGACATCTCCATCGCCACCATCTGCGACAAGAAGTCCCTCGACGACTTCCACGGAGGCTACAAGTCCGACAACAAGTGCCCCGAGGGGGTCCGCATCATCGACAAAACCAAGGAAATCCTGGCCCGCAAAGGCGTGACAGGCACCCCGACCTATATCTTCCCGGACCGGCGCTATTACTCCGGACTGCTCGACGAGGCCGAGCTGCGCCGGCGGTTGGGGCTGCCGACCGCTCCAGCCGAGCCCAAAGCGTCGACCAAAGAGAAAAAATGACAGTACGATGAAACAGTGTTTATAGGTTCACTTCCATTTTTGAGGAGAGGGGAGTGGCGCAGAGCAAATCCGACATGCAGCCCACCGCACGGCGCATGCCCCGGCCATCCAAACGAAACAATAAACCTTCATGCCGTGTGCTTTCCCTTCCCAGCACCCACTGCTGCACGATCGTAGAGAGCGTCAGCGAGGGGGTTTTCACCATCGACCCCGAAAAACGGATCACCTATCTCAACCCGGCCGGTGAGGCGATCACGGGGTTCAGCGCCGCCGAGGCCGTGGGGCAGAAATGCTTCGACATTTTCCGGGCCGACATCTGCGCACGAGACTGCCCTTTGGAGAACGCACTGGTAAAGGGCCGGGCGCACATGAACCTGCGGGCCTTCCTGATCGACAAATCGGGTGCCCGCATCGCGGTCAGCATGAACGCGGCACCCCTCCGGGATGAGGAAGGTCTGATCATCGGAGCGGTCGAGACGTTTCAGGACCTCTCGGAGGTGGAGGAGCTCCGGCGCCAGATAAGCCACAGCTATGCGCCGGAGGACATCGTCGGCCGCCACCCCCGCATGCGCGAGATCCTCGCGTTTCTGCCCGATATCGCGGTCAGCGACAGCCCGGTGCTGATCGAGGGCCCCACCGGCTCCGGCAAGGAGCTCATCGCCCGCGCCCTCCACGGCCTGAGCAATCGCCGCACGGGGCCCTTTGTGCCCGTCAACTGCGCCGCCCTGCCGGACAGCCTGCTCGAGAGCGAACTTTTCGGCTACGCCAAGGGGGCCTTCACCGGAGCGGTGAAAAACAAGGCCGGTCGCATCTTGTCGGCCCATCGGGGAACGTTGTTCCTGGATGAAATCGGAAGCACCTCGATGGCCTTTCAGGCTGATCTGCTGCGCGTGCTGGAAGACGGGGTCTTCACGCCGCTCGGGGCCACCCAGTCCCAGAAATCCGAATTTCGCCTCGTCACCGCCACCCATCTCGACCTGAAGAAGCTGGTCCAACAGGAGCGGTTCCGGGACGACCTGTACTACCGGCTCAATGTGGTCAAAGTGAGCCTGCCGCCGTTGAAGGAGCGCCAAGACGATATCCCGATCCTGATCGACCACTTCATCCGCAAATTCAACCTGGTCAGGGGGCGGTCGATTCGAGGCGTCGAGCCGGAGGTACTGGCGCTGCTGATGGGATACCCCTTTCCGGGCAACATCCGCGAGCTTGAAAACGTGATCGAATACGCTTTCGTCACCTGCAAGGGGCCCCTGATCGGGGTGAACCATCTTCCCCGGGATATCATCAGCAGTGAAGTCCAGGCCGGTATGGAAGGGGGCCGCAGAGCGGCGGCGGACACACCGGAAGCAAAAATGATCCAGGAGGTGCTCGTCCGCTGCGGCGGAAATCGCCTTCAAGCCTGCCAAGCGCTCGGCATCAGTCGCGCGACCCTCTGGCGCAAAATCAGGAAGTTCGGATTAGAGTAGGCTCGTATGATGACTTCCGGTAAAGGCGGATGTTTTTCTGTGTAAGTTTTGTCCGGGCGAAACCGGGATGTCATCGTAGCTGGAAGCCACTCCCACAATAAACAAAAATGCTTTCTGACGGAGTGGCGCTTTGCCCCACAACGCTCTATTTGAGGTTGTGTTTTTTCAGCTTATAGCGGAGCATCCGTTCGCTCAACCCCAGGCGGTTGGCGGCGCGGCTCTGGTTGCCGCCAGACTGCTCCATGGCCTTCTTCACCATTCGCCGCTCGAGTGTTTCAAGCGCTTCCCGCAACGCGCCTGTGCCGCCGTCGGTTTCCTCATTGGTCTCATGCGGTTTGAGTCCCCCGAACGGCAGGTCGCCGGCGGTCAGGGTCGTGCCCCTGGAAATCACGACCGCCCGCTCCAGGATATTCTCGAGCTCGCGGATATTGCCGGGGTAGTCGTATTTGACAAGCTGGTCCATGGCCTCCCGGCTGACGCCCTCGATGGACTTGCGGTTATCTTTGGAAAAGCTCTGTACGAAATGCTCGACCAGAGGGGGGATGTCCTCCCGGCGCTCACGCAGCGGTGGGATTTTTATGGGAACGACGTTCAGGCGATAGTAAAGATCCTCCCGGAAAGCGCCCTCTTTTACCCTCGATTCCAGGTCCTGGTTCGTAGCGCTGATGACGCGCACATCGGCCTTCAGGGTCTGGTTGCCTCCCACCCGCTGGAACTCCCCCTCCTGGAGCAGGCGCAGCAGCTTGACTTGAACCGCCGCCGAGA
This sequence comes from Desulfobacteraceae bacterium, assembly GCA_041310825.1. GTDB lineage: Bacteria > Desulfobacterota > Desulfobacteria > Desulfobacterales > SpSt-501 > SpSt-501. The sequence goes on from JBFYWX010000061.1 coordinate 4,113, forward strand.
TGTCACCGATCTCATCCAGGAAAAGCGTACCGCCGTCGGCCTGCTCGAAGCGGCCCAGGCGTCTCTGCGTCGCACCGGTAAAAGCCCCACGCTCATGACCGAATAGCTCGCTCTCGATCAGGGTCTCGCTGAGCGCCGCGCAGTTCACGATGACCAAGGGTTTGGCGGAGCGCGGACTCAGCCGATGGATCAAGCGTGCGAAGAGCTCCTTGCCCGTCCCGCTCTCCCCTTGGATGAGCACGGTTGCACTGCTGGCGGCCACCCGCCCGGCCAAGTTGATCAATTCGGCGATCCGGGAACTGCCGTGAATGATATGCTCCTGGGATATGCCTTTTTCACCGAGTTGCTGGCGCAGGAGTTCGTTTTCCCGTTGCAGCGTGCGGTGATCGGCAACGCGGCCGATTACGCATAAAAGCTCCTCCAGGTCGACCGGCTTGGAGAGGTAGTCCGCGGCGCCCGCTTTCATGGCCGCCACCGCGGTATCGACGGTGCCGAAGGCCGTCAGGATGAGTACATCCAGGCGGGGATTGAGGAGCTTGGCCCTTTTCAGCACCTCGAGCCCCGTCAGCCCCGGCATCTTGTAATCGACAATGGCCAAATCCAGCGTGTGCGCTTTCACCCGCTCCAACGCCTCTTCGCCGTTTGCCGCCACGATCACATGATGCCCCTCTTTGGCCAGAAACCCGCCGAGCATCTCCCGCTGGGCCGGCTCGTCTTCGGCGATTAATATGTCAAGCTTCGTCATGGGATCCCAACCTCGCTTGGTTCAGGCACCACCCGTTCGCCGCGGCAGCAGGATCTCGAAAGTGGTGCCCCGTCCGGGCTCGCTTGCCACCCGCAGTTCCCCGTCATGGGCGCGGATGATCTGGAGCGCGATGGCCAACCCCAGCCCCAGCCCCTTTTCCTTGGTGCTGTAATCCGGGCTGAAAATCCGCTCAAAATCGCCGGCAGGGATCCCGGCACCGGTATCGGCGATCGCTATCCCTACCCGGCTTTGCGAACGGCTCTTGACCGAAACGGTCAGGGTGCCCGCACCCGTGATCGATTCGAAGGCGTTTTTGATTAAGTTGAGCAGCGCCTGCCGCATCCGGTTCTCGTCCATGACGGCAACCGCACAAGGCTCCTCCCATGCGGTTTCGATCCGGACCCCGCGCGCCTCGGCCTCGGCGCGGACAAGCAGCAGGATGTTTTCAAGCAGCTCGACTACGGCCACCGGGCGCAACGCCAGGCGGCCGGCCCGCGCAAGGCTCAAAAACTCCTCGATGGTAGCATCGAGACGGCCGATCTCTTGTCTCACCGTCCGGATCAGGCGGCTGAATTCCTCTTGGTTTTCATTCGGCTGCGGCGCATATTCCCGTTGGATCCTCTGAACCGCGAGACTGACGGCGTTCAGCGGATTGCGGATTTCATGTGCCACGCCGGCGGCGAGCTGCCCCATGGAGGAGAGGCGTTCGGTTTGGTGGAGCCGATGGCGGAGTGCCTGGATCCGGCGCAGGTGGCGATTCTGGTTTGCGTAAAGAAACCACATGGCCAGAAGCCCAAGGCCGATCATCAGCCCCATGGAGAGAAAAATGTGGCGGCGGTTTTCGCGGAGCAGCTCATCCACGCCGCTGGTGTCGAGCCCCACCCGGGCCTCTCCCACAACGGTCTCGCGCAGCCGGATGGGCTCAACCACCTCGAGAATATTGGCGGACTCCCGGCTAAAGCGCCGGAGGCGATCCCTTGTGACGGAGGTGCCTTTCAGCTCATCCCCTGGATCGGGAGGTTCTTCGCCGAAGTGGGCGATGATCCGCCCCCGGCTATCCGCCAGAGTCAAATAATCCACCCCCTGCCGCCAGCCCGCCTCGTAAGCGGCCTCCTGGAGCGCGATCCGTATCCCCCGCTGCCGGATCCCCTCGCGATCGATGAAGACGAAAACGGCACCGGCGCCGGTTTTCCGCCTGAAACCGACGTAGCCTGGATGAAGCGGCTCGGGGGAGAAAAGGTTGACGGCAATCTCCTCACCCGGCTTCAACAGCGCGCCGATATGCGACCGCAAATCCTCCTGGAGAGACGCACTGGCGCGCACGATCGCGCCTGATGCATCGAGGATGGCGATCGCCACCAGGTTCTCCGCCTGCGCGATGGTTTGCAGGTGTTCAACGTACAGCGGCCCCTCGAAGGCATCCTTGCGGTCGAGCTCGGCCGCCAGGTCGATCAAATCCGCCGCCAAGGTCTCTTGGGAGGAAAAAAAATTGTCGAGGGCGTTCGGGTCCAAAGCGGCATCTTGGCCATTTTCGACGATCCCCAGAAACCGCGCGAGCCTGAGCTCGGCCACGTGCTCCACCCCCTGGATGATGGCCACTCCCTTGGTTTCGAGCACGCTGAGGAGGGTGCGCTCCACGCGACGAACGTCGAACATCGCCATGGCGAAGAAGAGAGCGGCCACCACTAGGGCGACGATTGCAATTGCCAGCGGCTGCAGAAACGGCTTGCCGCTCGGCGCAGCCTGCTCCCCGAAGCCATTATTTGCGCTACTGAGCTCCATGCATGCCCCGCCGATGCTTTCCGAAAAAAAGGCTGTCCGTCCAGGCGCACCAGCGCCGGATTTGATCCGGCTTGAGGATTTTGCGGACCTCCATCTGATACGCAAGCAACTGCCTGTGGATGTCGTTTTGAAGCTCGATCATTTCCATCGACTTGCCGCGGATGAGAGGCTCCTCGGCTTCAGGGTCGCGAAGCACGGCCTGAAGCTCATGCCGCTTCACCGTCAACTCCTGCCACCTTTGGAGGATTCCGTCCCTGAATTGCGCATCGAGTGCTTGAATGGCCTGCTGCTGGGCCGGGGAAAGCTCGATCGTCGCGACCGGAGAACACCCCCGACCTTCCGCACCCGCCCCCCACCGCTGACCTCTGCCCGGCATCTGGCCGAAAACGACGGCCGGAAAAACGACCAGCGCCAGCATCACAGCCAGCATTCGTATTTTCATACCAACCCCTCTCCGCTGCCATCAAATACCGGGCTCAAGCACTTGCACTTTTTTTTCATACAAATAGGTTCATGCAAAACAAGTACCCGCTTTTTAGAATTCCTGCAACAGAACCTGCTCCTCCGGGCGTTGATTTCCAAGTGACTTACGATTCAGCCGTCGCGGCCAGCACTGGTTTGACGAAGCCGGCTCCGTGCGGCTGAGTTCGAGGCCCCCACGGTAACCCCTGACAATGATCGATCCGCCCGAAAAGTGCGGAGTGCCGATCGCTAAATACGCTCCGGCCTGGACGGCAGCAGCTGTCCGCCGCTTGGTTTCGACAATACTGTCGAAGGACACCGAAAACTTCCTCATGCTATAACATGTCAGAATCATTGTTCATTGGCATTTTGACGACAGTTCGACTCGACATTTTCTGCCTACGCTTGACTGTGTGAAGCCGGTGGCCGCTCTAAATTTTATCATAATGATTTTTGGTGGTTAGCACCAGACGGCCCGACCTGGACCTTTTGGCATAGGGCCTGCAGATACCCTGTTCAAAACCCAACCGAAAGGAGATTGATTTCGATGAAAAATTTTCGCATTGCATTGGTGGCTGGAGCGCTGGTCCTTCTGGCGTCATGGGCGATCGCAGGCCCCGGCGGAGGCTGGGGTCGCGGCATGGGCTTAGGATGTGACGGACCGGCTGCCGAGGCTCTCGATCTGACCCCCGAGCAGAGTCAGAAACTCGCGGAGCTGCGGCAGTTTAGACTCAACGAGATGGCGGCCCTGCGCGATGAGATGGCAGCCAAGCAGGCAGAGCTGCAGAAGCTGTGGGAAGAGCCGACCCCGGATCAGGGCAAAATCCTTGAAAAGCAGCGCGAGATCCACCAGCTGAGGGGTCGCTTCCAGGAGAACGCCACCCAGCATCAGTTCGCCCTGCGCGAGATCCTCACGCCGGAGCAGATTGCTAAAATGCCCGGAAGAGGCTGGGGCAAGGGTGCCGGCAAGGGTTCCGGAATGGGCCCCGGCATGGGCGGCCGGATGCACGGCAGATGGTAGGATAGAACTATCCTGGAGGATGAAAATGCAATTATTCATCCTCCAGGGAAAAAAGAACCACCTTCAAGCGATGGGGGATGAGGCCACTGGCGTCATCCCCCGCTTTTTTGCTGACTAGATGTTCTTCCCATGGTAATGCCATTTGAATCCGGTTCTTGCCTGCTGATCGCCGTAAAACAAGTCGGGATACTCCAACGCACGGTGGTCGAAGGAGATGATGTATGGCGCTGATTCTCGCGCACGACCTAAAAAAGATCTATCGCACCGGAGACGTTTCCACTGCGGCGCTGCGCGGTGTGAGCTTCTCCATCGATAAGGGGGCATTCGTTTCCTTTGTCGGCCCCTCGGGCAGCGGCAAGACCACGCTCCTGAACCTGATAGGCTGCCTGGACAAGCCTTCGAGTGGGCAGCTCCTGGTGGCGGGGATGGAGGTCGGCTCGCTCGACAGCACCGACTCCGCGCTCTTCCGGGGTAAGCACATCGGGTTCATCTTCCAGAGCTTCAACCTGATCCCGGTCCTGACGGTTTTCGAAAACGTGGAATACCCGCTCGTCATGGTTCAAAACGTAGCTGCTGCCGAGCGCCGCAAGCGGGTAGCGGAGCTGCTCGAGGCCGTAGGGGTGAGCGAGCACAGCCGCAAGCGGCCCGATCAGCTTTCAGGCGGCCAGAAGCAGCGCGTCGCCATCGCGCGCGCGCTCGTGACCAAACCGGAGCTGGTTCTCGCGGACGAGCCCACCGCCAACCTGGACCATGACACAGCCATGACGATCATCCACCTGATGAAGGCCATCCGCGACAAGCTGCGGACCACCTTTGTGTTCTCCACCCACGACGCCCGCATCATCGGCGAGGTGGAATCCGTCTTCCGGCTCGAGGACGGCAGTCTGAAAAACGACGAAGGGGGGGCGGCGGCATGACTAACCTGTTCAAAATCGCGGCGCGCAACCTCCTGCGCTACAAGCGCCGGACCCTGCTCACCCTGGGGCTGATCGTGATCGGGGTCGTGTTTGTCGCGGTCTTCGTGGGTGTGACCGACTCGTTTAAAAACATGATGATCGGGCAGATCACCGACTCCTACATCGGCCACCTGCAGATCCATCGCAAGGGGTACCTGGCCGCCATCGACACCCTGCCGTTGAACATGAACTTCAAGCTGCGTGCCTACGGCAGAATCGAGTCCATCCTCAAGGAGACGCCCGGCGTGGAGAGCTACTCGCCGCGCATCAAGCTGGGCGGGATGTTCAGCAACTTCACCGAGACGACCAGCATCCGTCTGAACGGGGTGGACCCGGAAAAAGAGGCGCGGACGGCACCGCTGCTGATGTCGCGGGTGCTGGACGGGGAGAAGGCCATCACCAGGGGCAAGATCCTGGTTCCCGAGCTCCTGGCCCGCGGCATGAAGGTCAAGGTGGGGGATCCGGTCGTCATTATCGCCACCAACAAGGACGGCTCCGTTAACGGCAAGCAGTTCGTGGTCGGCGGGATCCTCGAAGGCATCACCGGCCCCGGCGGGCGCGACGGATATGTGCACATCGAGGACGCGGCCGAACTGCTGCGGATGGAGGAGATGGAGATCAGCGAGATCGCCGTGCGGCTGAAGGATTTCAGCCGGCTCCAGCCCGTGTTCAAAGATATGACGGAACGCCTGGCCCCGGAGAAAAACCCGGCGGGCCAGCCCATGTTCGAGGTGCACACCTGGGAGACGCTCTCGCCCTTCTACAACATCGCCCGGATGATCGACCTGATGACCATCTTCATCAAAATCATGCTGGTCGCCATCGTTCTGGTCAGCATCATGAACGTGATGATCATGGCGGTATACGAGCGCGTCCGGGAGATTGGGACCATCGCCGCCATGGGAACGCCGCCGCGCAGGATCCTGTCACTCTTCCTGGTCGAAGGGTTTCTGCTGGGGGCCGTCGGCGCCGTCGCGGGCGCCCTGCTGAGCGTCGGGATCGTTTTTGTCCTCAACCTGTCGAAGGTCACCTTTGATTTCGGTCGACAGACCGACCTGCTGTTGTCGGCGCGTCTGAACCCCACAGACCTTCTGGCCGTGGTGGGCATCGTGATCGTCGTCGCGGTGCTGGCCAGCCTGCAGCCGTCGCTCAAGGCCGCGCGGATGGATCCGATTCAGGCGTTGGGCCATGTCTGATGGCTTCGTAGGAACGGTCGCGTCAGCTTCGTTGGAACAAAATCCCCCTTCGCCCCCTTTATCAAAGGGGGTTGGGGGGATTTTTCAAGCAACGTGGAAGCCGAGCGCCAGTTCGCCCGAACGCTTAAACCGAAAGGGAAATTCAAATGCTCAAGCTTATATGTATACTGATTTCTTTCGCATGTGCCACGGGCGCTTATGCTTTGGACGGAGCAGAAATTCTCGAGAAGGTGGACCGCAACCTGACGCCGGCCTCCTATGAGCTCTACCGCAAGCTCATCAACATCGAACCGAACGGCGCCAAAAAAGAGTACGTCCTTTACACGGTGAAAAAGGGCCAGGACATGGTGGCGGGAGTGTTTCTCTCGCCCGCCAGTGAAAAGGGCCGCAGCACGCTCCGGCTGGGGGACAACATGTGGCTCTACATCCCCAACGTGGGCAAGCCCGTTCGCATCACGAGCCTGCAATCGGTGGTGGGCGGGGTTTTCAATAACGCCGATCTCCTGCAGCTCGACTACAGCGCCGAGTACGACGTGGCGGGGCTTGAGGCGTCGGACAAGGAATTCGTGCTCGACCTCAAGGCCAAGACCAAGACCGTGGCCTACGATCGGCTCAAGATGTGGGTGGACCGCGACAAGCTCGTCCCCACGCGCATCGAATGCAAGACCGAGGCCGATATGCTCATTAAAACGCTCTACTTCAAGGACATCCAGGACTTCGGCGGCGGCCTCGTGCGGCCGACCGTCATCGAGACCGACAGCCCGCTCTACAAGGGCTACAAGTCGGTCATGATTTTCGCCAAAATCAAAGCGCGGGAGTTTGCCGACGAGGTCTTCACCCTCACCTATATGCCCAACATCGAGTCCTTGCGCTGATGACTTCGTAAATAGCCCAATTTCGGCGTTGCGCTTCATCTGGTCGTCGCTGCGGCGCACTAAGAGTGCGCCTCACTCCGCAAGATTCGCGCGCCTTGAACTTGGTCTCTTTACGAAGCCATCGGTCAGGAAGAAAACTCATCTTATAACGATGACCATCTGAGATGCCGATCACTCGGGCGGGAACGTTGAATTTGCCGGCTAAAACGCGCAGGAACAATAGGCGTTCCCCGTGGGCGTTGTGCTCGATTGGAATTCTGCTTCTGTTCGCCGCTCTGATGATGCCACCCACAGCCGGGGCCGCGGATGAGTACTCTTTCGACACCTCGGAGACCGATAAGAAATTTTATTCCTTCGGCGGCTACGCGGAGGTAAAGCCGATCCTTTTCGACATAGACCGGGATGCAGCCCTTTACAAGACCCGTTTTTTCGACCGCAACGTGAGCAACCCGCTCGGCCAGTACGATTTCACCCTGCAGCTCGACGGCGGGATCGAGTGGAACATCTTCAAGGCCTTTGCCCGGATCAACAACAGCCTCAGCCACACCTACGACGGGTGGTCGGACGACTCCAAGCCCTATGAGCTCTACCTGGCGGTGAAACCGACCCCCGCCTTCACCGCCGCTGCCGGAAAGCTGACCGCCAAATGGGGCAAGGGCTATGCCTGGAACCCGGTCGCCTTCGTCGACCGCCCGAAGGACGCCGACGACCCGACGCTCAACCTGGAAGGCTTCTACATGGCTGGCTTCGATTTCATCAAGAGCTTCGATGGGCCGCTCAAGACCTTTGCCGTCTCACCCTTTCTGCTGCCGGTGGACTATGATTTGAACCGGGACTTCGGTGAGTACGGGCACCTCAATTTTGCCGCCAAGTTCTATTTTTTGCTCTATGACACCGACATCGACTTCATGTTTCTGAAAGGCGACAGCCGCCCCGAGCGCCTGGGGTTCGACTTTTCCCGCAACCTTACCCCCAACTTCGAAATCCACGGGGAGTCGGCCTGGATCGACGACTACCGGCGGATGAAAATAGATGCGGACGGCCGGGTTTCCGAGAGCACCATCGATGCGTGGAACGGGCTGCTGGGAGTGCGGTACCTGACCAACATCGACACCACCTACATCCTCGAATACTACCACAACGGCACCGGCTTCAACCAATCCGAGGCGAAGGACTTTTACGCCTTCGTCAATCGCGCCTACGATATCTACGTCGATACGGGCAACGCCGGGCCGATGCAGAAAGCAGCCAGCCTCACCCAGGGCGCCTACGGCCGCTCCAATCCCATGCGGGACTATCTCTACTTCCGGGTGAGCCAGAAGGAGCCCTTCGACATACTCTATTTCACCCCCGCGGTAACGACCATCCTCAACCTCGACGACCGCAGCTTCTCTCTCTCCCCGGAGCTGCTCTACACCGGTATCACCAACCTCGAGCTGCGCCTTAAAGGCACGGTCCTGGTCGGCGGCGACGAAAGCGAATACGGCGAAAAGCCCAACGACGCCCGGCTGGAGTTGAGGGTGCGGTACTACTTCTAACCCTTCAGAAAATCATGATGCCGAAATAGCTTGTAATGAACTTCACCGAAACGTACAGGAAATAGATGCCGAAGATCAGCTTGAGCGTCGTCGGTTTGAACTTTTTGATCACGGCCGCCCCGATCTGGGCGCCCACCACGGTTCCAGCGGCCAGCAGCAGCCCAGCTCCGATCGCCACATAGCCCTGGATCAGTTTGATGCTGCCGCCCACGACCGCCAGCGGAATCATCGTTGCCAGGGAGGTCCCCATGGTCACGTAGACCGGGGCACCAAAAAGATATATCAGTCCCGGCACCAAAGCATAGCCGCCCCCCAGCCCTACAATGCCCGTAAAGATCCCGATCAGGAAACCGAACACCGACCAGCCGGCGGTATGGCGCGGAATGGTGTTGCCTTCAGTCTGTGGTTTCGCCCCCTTCCGCAGCCCCTCCCAGATCATCCGCACCGCCGGCCACAGAAAAGCTAAGCCGAGAATCAGGCCCAAAAGAGCGACATGGTCCGTCAGCAGGGTGAAAAGCCAGGAGCCTATCAATACGCCCAGGATGCCGAATACCCCCAGCCACAGGGTGACCTTCACATCCAGGTTGCGGCGCATGAGATGCCCATACCCCCCGGAGATGGCGGTGAAGATGACAGCGAAAAGCGTAGTGCCGACGGCCACCGGCGTGGAGTAGCCCATCCAGAAATGGATGGCCGGCAGCATGACGCTGCAGCCGCCCGTTCCGATAATGCCGCCCAGGAAACCGGCGGCCAACCCGATGAGGATGAGGAAAATCGCATTGGCCGCATTGACCGCGGGCAGTCCGCCTTGGACGGCGATGCCTGCAGAAAAGGCCCAGAAGGCCGCCAGCACGATGATTACCAACAGCACTCCCGATGGCAGGTAATTGCGCCATGCCGATGTCAAAGCCCCGTTCATGGTTCTTTCCTCCTTTTGTTGAGAGGGCAAACGCCCTGTGAAAACAGTTGACCTCTGCAGGAGCAGGAGAGCAAGCGGCATGCCACCGGATCGTTTTTGTGCAGGCCCCGCCCTGATAAGATACAACTAATAGAAATAATTATCTAATTAATTATTTATACAAAAAGCGAAAGGCAGCAGCAGGTTGAGGGCTACGTTTGTTGGATGCAACGGTGCATAAAATTTTTTGAAACAGTTTCAATTTTTTGAAACACTATGGCAGGTCTGCGTTTACGACGGACAGAGCGGGAGCGGTTCCAACATTTTGGTTAAATAAGTAAAACGAATTACCCTGCAGGATGATCCCGCTGGCATTCAATTTGCTGCTTATCCCATTAAGAGCGCTTATCCACAACAATCCCGGAGGCACCCATGTTCAAAAAAATCCTGTATCCGACGGCGTTTGAAAAATTTTACCAGGATGTGCTTGGCTGCATTACGAACTTAAAACGGGTTGGAGCGGAAGAAATCGTCCTGTTGCATGTCATCTACGCCCTCGAACACCCCCATATCGCCGACCGGTTTGCCCTCAAGCTGCCCGACAACCTGAGAAACCTTCTTGGTTCCAAAATGGAAGAGGCCTCCCGGATCATTGAAAACGCGGGCATCCGGCCGACGATACGCATCGAACTCGGCGTGCCTTACCGTGAATCATAAAGGTCCCCGGGGAGCCACTCCATGCAACGCATCGCCGTCCCATTGCTGAAGAAGCGGATCGCCCCGTATTTCGGACACTGCGATGAAGTGTTGCTGCTTGAGCTGGCAAGCGGTAAGACGCGGCGCAGATTCTATCCGCTGTGCGCCGAGGACCCCTGGGCCATTGGCCTGTTTTTGGCCCGCATGGATGTGCAAAAACTGATCTGTGGCGGGATCTGGTCCCTTCACAAGGATTGGTTTTCAACCCATGGGATAGAAGTTATTGACAACCAGCGTGGAGAGATGGAGTCTATTGTCCAAAAGTTGAGTCGCTGAGCCGTTTTTTCCCAAAGATTGAAAAACCAACCCACTTGTATGGTGACCCTTCCGGCGATGGGGGAGTGGAGAGCGGCCATGTCATCAACAAGGCAATTGGTGGAGGCTTTGCTGCGGGAAGCCGGTGTAACCATTGAGGGCTCGCAGCCTTGGGACATAACCGTCAGGGACGAGCGGCTCTACGCACGCGTAATGACGGATAAGAATCTCGGCTTGGGCGAGGCCTACATGGACGGCTGGTGGGATTGCCCGCGGCTGGATGAGTTTTTCTACCGGGTGCTCAAATCCAGGCTGGAGGAGCGGGTCAGGGGCGGATGGCTTCACCTGTTGGGATATCTTCCGGCCATTCTCTTCAATCTTCAGTCCCGCGGTCGCTCCTGCACCATCGCCGAGCGCCACTACAGTCTGGACCGCAATCTCTTCCTGTCCTTCCTCGACCCCTACAATCAGTACAGCTGCGCCTATTTCAAGGGAACCGACGATCTGGCGCAGGCCCAGCAGAACAAGCTGGAGATGATCTGCCGCAAGATCGGGCTGCGCCGCAGCGACCATGTGCTTGACATCGGCTGCGGGTGGGGCGGTTTTGCCCGCTACGCCGCCGAGCATTACGGCTGCCGGGTGACGGCCGTGAATATCTCCCGGGAACAGCTGCGGTATGCCGCGGATTTCTGCCGGGGGCTGCCGGTTGATTTTTTAGAAAGCGATTACCGCGACATCCGCGGCACTTTCGACAAAATCGTGTCGGTCGGCATGTTCGAGCACGTCGGGTCCAGGAACTACCGCCGCTTCATGGAAGTCGTCCATGCCGGCCTTCCCGAAAACGGCGTCTTCCTGCTCCATACGATCGGCAGCAACCAGACCCGCCGTACCTGCGACCCCTGGATCACCCGATATATATTCCCGAACGGCATGCTGCCCTCCATCGCCCAGATCAGCCGTGCCGTCGAAGGCCTTTTTGTCATCGAGGACCTGCACAACCTGGGACCGCAATACGACAAGACCCTCATGGCCTGGCATGCGCGGTTCCTGAACGCCTGGCCGGCACTGCAGCAAACATACGATGAGCGCTTCAAGCGCATGTGGGAATATTATCTGCTGTCCAGCGCCGGGGCCTTCCGCGCCCGCAGCAACGTCGTGTGGCAGAT
>JBFYWX010000070.1:0-3150 GCA_041310825.1 Desulfobacteraceae bacterium
TTGGGGATCAGGTCCGCGCGCCGCTGCAGGGCGGCCTCGATGTCGCCCCAGGACTTAAACACGCGCTCCTCGGCCTGCTGCATCGCATTGTAGCCGCAGCCGGTAACCGAGAGCACCACCACCAACAGCAGCCAGAATGAGAAATGCTTGGTTTTCATTCCCCCCCCTGAGGTGTGGTTCGCCCCGCCGCCGCTCGACTCCCCCGTAGCGCCTCTCGAAGGACGCCGGGTGGCGGGGCCTGGTGAACTGTCACTATAACAATCAGCAGCCGATTGGCAATTGGACCTGAGTACAAGGAGGATCCCAGCACGGGTGAGGTTTCGGATGCCTCTAAGTTTGCTTGATCCCGAAGTCAAAAAAGCCGAAAGCGACAAGAAAAAACGGAACGTCTCTGAGCAGAAGCCTCTGCTGATCACGAGCGATTTGGACCGGACGGTGCGGGTCGGTCGGATCCGAACCAATGCGTCTCGCTGGCACTGTTCCTGCTGGATCTCCCGCCGGCAGGTTGGAGCGTGGGGGGTAAGCCCCATAACGACTTGAGAGATGTTTGACTTAAAGTCCCGCCGCTTTAGCTTTGGACTGAGATTCCGGGCATTTTTTTGCACACGATTAGACTCCGGAGGTGTCCATGGCGACCTCCCTTTACATCGCAACCACGATCGGGATCTTCATCGCCACCCAAACCAACGGCGACTGGAGTGTGAGAGGGCACGCCCTTGGCGATCGAACTCTGACCAGCATTACCGTCTCGGAGGAGGTTGTCCTGGCAGGGTCGGTTGAGGGCCTATGGCGTTCGACCGATGCTGGAAAAACATGGAAGCCCGCCAACGAGGGGCTTTCGGTCCCCTACGTACGCCGGCTGGAAGCCTCATCCAAGCCGGCTTCGCTTATCCTGGCGGGCACCGAGCCGGCGGGCATTTTTGTTTCGTACGACGGCGGGAGCTCTTGGACGATCGATTCCGGCGTCGTGAAGCTCCGGGATGCCAACGGCTGGTTTCTGCCCTACTCTCCCCGATCGGGATGCGTTCGCGGGTTCGCCTTCGCCGGATCCGGCCCCGACAAGGGCCGGATCTACGCGGCCGTTGAAGTGGGTGGGGTTCTGGTGTCGGATGACAACGGCAGATCATGGCAGCTGGCTGCGGGAAGCGACGGCAGACCGGGCATGAACCGCGACCTGGGAAAGCTCATTCATCCGGACGTGCATGCGATAACCGTGCACCCCTCTTCGTCGGATCGCGTCACCGCAGCAACGGGCGGGGGGCTCTTTCGTTCGACCGATGGCGGCCGATCCTGGCATACCATCCATCCCGGCTACATCCGCGCCGTTTGGGTCAGTCCCGATGATCCCGAGCACCTTGTTGCCGGACCCGTCGACGGGGTCTCCCGGAACGGCCGCATCGAGGAATCGCGGGATGGGGGGCGCACCTGGCATCCGGCCGCAAACGGGATGCAGGCCTCGTGGGTGCGGCACATGGTGGAACGCTTTGCCCAGGTGAATGAGGAATTGTTTGCGGTATTGTCCAATGGAGAGCTCTGGTCAAGAAAGCCCGGCGGTTCGAAATGGGATCGACTTCTGCCGGAGATAGTTCAGGTCAAGGATATCGCCGCCGGCAATTGACCGGCAGCTCACGACTTTCGTGAATCCCGGGATTAACTGCCTCTGCATCTTGACAATCAATCAGAAAGTACAAAGCCTCTTCATATCAAAATACGCGGATCTCGGTTTTATTCCGGTTTTGTAAGCCCCTGATGTGAGTATCCTGCCTGTTCGTGGCTTCGCTACCGTGGCCCGTTCTGAGGCGCTATCGAATTGAATCCGAAGCATCCGGTATAAGGAGGGAACCATGCCACTGATCACGATCACCCACGGTATTGGATGCAATGGCCGCACAGTGGCCAAGCGAGTGGCTGAAAGTCTCAGTATACCCCTTTATGACGACGCCAAACTGATGGAGGAGGCCAAGCGCATGGGGCTTGATTTGAACCGCCTGCAAGGTTTCCAGGAAAAGGCCCCTGGTTGGTTTGACCGGCTGCTTGGAGAGCCCTTTGACGTTTTCGCCAACCTGATGAGCTCGGTGATCTATGAAGCGGCTCGCCGCGGAGAAGGTGTAATCATCGGCCACGGCAGCCAGGTGCTGCTCAAGGATTTCAGCTGTGCCATGCATGTGCTTGTAGTGTCGACTGAGGAGCACCGCACAAAGAACATCATGACACAAATGGGTATTTCCCGAGAGGCTGCTGGAAAGATCATCCAAAAAAGCGACAACGAGAATATGGGGTTCTACCGTTACGCCTTCCAGAAAGACTGGGATGACCCGGACATGTATGACGTTTGCATCAATCCCGGCAAAATCGGCATCGAGAGGACCGTGCAGACGATAACCGAGATGGCTCAATACCCTGAGCTTAAAGCGTGTAACATTTACGCTGTCGATGCGCTTGATCGGTTCTCAAAAACAAAAAGGATCGAGGCGTCTCTCATTGAGCAGGGTGTTCACGTCAAAGGCCTTCGGTTGGAGATGCCGGAAAAGGGACTCGTTCAGATTTCCGGAATTTTAGATAATCCAATGGATAAGGACAGTATCGCAGAAATCATCAAACAAACTCCCGGCGTGGTGCGGGTCGACATGGATACGCTCATGGTGTTGCCTGCATCTTACGATTAGCGCATTATAGATGCAGGCGGAAATGCTCTATCCGTGAGAGGCCACGGCCGGCAGCGAGCCCTACGCACCGGTTGTACGTGCGTGCGGCAACCCAGCAGATAAGACCGCAGCTGGCGGCGTCGAGCAGTGTCTGGGGCAAGATCCCCGCCAGGTGGTTCGGCCCACCTACCGTATAAATCCCCGCCAGGAAGAACTGGTAGAACTCGGGTAGGAGGGTCGAATCTTTGTGGCCCCAGTTCCCGCCCGCAATCTGACGTGCCAACCGATCGTAGAGAGGGGAATCCAGGGCGAGACCATGGAAAATCGGGGTTGAAACCATTTGGCCGATGTAGATCAGGCGGAGGGTCAATGCCCCGATGACTACCACCTGGGTTCGACAGTCATAGGCACATTTGGCCGTCTTTTCATTTCTAAGTTGCTGAATCCATTCACACCGACCCCGGATTTTTGGGAAAATGCATAGGCACACGATATATCACTTTTA
>JBFYWX010000100.1:0-3060 GCA_041310825.1 Desulfobacteraceae bacterium
GAGCACCTCTTCGGCACCGACAGCCTGGGCCGGGACATCTTCAGCCGGGTGATCTACGGCGCGCGCATCTCGATCCTGATCGGGCTGATCTCGGTCTCGATCTCGCTTCTGCCGGGGACGCTCCTGGGGCTCGTGGCCGGCTACTTCGGCGGCCGGATCGACAGTCTCATCATGCGGCTGATGGACATGCTGCTCGCCTTTCCGGCGATTTTGCTCGCCATCTTCATCACGGCTATTTTAGGCCCGAGCCTGCCCAACACCATGGTGGCGGTGGGGATCGTCTACATTCCGCACTACGCCCGCATCGTGCGTGCGAGTGTCCTCTCGCTCAAGGAGCAGCTTTTCGTCCAGGCCATCGCTCACCTGGGCGGCGGGCATGCGCGCATCCTGGGGCGGCACATCCTGCCCAACGCCCTGCCGCCGATCATCGTCTACGCGACGCTCGGCATGGGCACCGCCGTGCTCCAGGCGGCCGCCCTGGGGTTCCTGGGCCTCGGCGCCCAGCCGCCCCAGCCGGAGTGGGGGGCCATGCTGAGCGAGGGGCGCCAGTACATCCAGATCGCCCCGCACGTCGCGGCCTTTCCCGGTGTGGCCATCCTCTTGCTGGTGCTCGGGTTCAACCTCTTTGGCGACGGCCTGCGGGACGTGCTGGACCCCTCGTTGAGGTCGCTGTGACGCCGCGCGGCGCGGGCGATCCGGTGCTCCGGATCATCGGGCTCAAGACCCAGTTCCAGACCCGGGCCGGGGTGGTGAAGGCCGTGGACGGCCTCGACCTCGAGATCCAGGCCGGGGAGACCTTCGGGTTGGTGGGCGAGAGCGGCTGCGGCAAGAGCGTCACGGCGCTCTCCATCCTGCGGCTGCTGCCCAGGCCGGCCGGCCGCATTGCCGCGGGCCGGATCCTCTTCGACGGCAAGGACCTGGCCACGGTCGGCGAGGCGGAGATCCGCCGGATCCGCGGCAACCGGATCTCCATGATCTTCCAGGAACCCATGACCTCGCTCAACCCGGTCTACACCATCGGTTTCCAGATCGAGGAGGTCTTGCGCAAACACCGCGGCATGTCGCGCGCCGAGGCCCGGGCCGAGGCGGCGCGCACGCTCGGGCTGGTGGGCATGCCCGAGCCCGCTGCTCGTCTCGAAGACTACCCGCACCAGTTGTCGGGCGGCATGCGCCAGCGGGCGATGATCGCCATGGCGCTCGCCTGTCGGCCGGCGCTCATGATCGCCGACGAGCCGACCACGGCCCTGGATGTCACCATCCAGGCCCAGATCCTGGATCTGATCGCCCGCTTGAAGCAGGAGTTCGGCATGTCGGTGCTCCTCATCACGCATGACCTGGGGGTGGTGGCCGAGATCTGCCGCAACGTGGCGGTGATGTACGCCGGCAAGGCCGTCGAGAGCGCCGGGGTGGGGGCGCTCTTCCGTCGGCCCGCACACCCTTACACCGTTGGTCTCTTCAACTCCCTGCCGCGGGTCGGCGGTAAGGCCGGCGTTCTCAATCCCATCCCGGGAGTCGTGCCGAGCCTGGTGAACCTGCCGCCGGGCTGTGCCTTTCAGGACCGCTGTTTCCAACGGCACGAGGCCTGCCGCGAGGAGCCGCCGTGGCAGCCGATTGCGGCGGGCCACCACGCCCGCTGCTGGAAGCCGCTGGGGTAGAGCCATGGTGCAGCCGATTCTGGTCGCAGAGAACGTAGTCAAGCACTATGGGCTGAGGGCTGCGGGCTTTTCACGCCGCAAGGGGGTGGTGCGGGCGGTGGAGGACGTCTCCTTCAGCGTTGCCGCGGGGGAGGTTTTCGGCCTGGTGGGGGAGAGCGGCTGCGGCAAATCGACCCTGGGCCGGGTGTTGCTGCGCCTGGAAGAGGCCACCGCCGGTCGGGTTTTTTTCAATGGCGAGGACGTGTCCGGATTTGACCGGCCGCGCCTGCGGCATTTTCGGCGTGAAGCCCAGATCGTCTATCAGGACCCGTACTCGTCTCTGAATCCGCGCCGCCGTGTCGGGGAGCTTATCGGCGAGCCGCTCGATATCCACGGTATCGGCACCACCGCAGAGCGGCAGGCGCGGGTGGCCTGGCTGCTCGCGGTGGTCGGACTCCTGCCCGAACATGCTCGGCGCTACCCTCACGAGTTCTCCGGCGGCCAGCGCCAGCGCATCGTCATCGCGCGCGCCCTGGCCCTGAACCCCCAGTTGCTCCTGGCCGATGAGCCGGTCTCGGCTCTGGACGTCTCGATTCAGGCCCAGGTGATCAACCTCCTGCAAAAACTGCAGGCGGAATTTAAGCTGACCTACGTTTTCATCTCCCACGACTTGAGCCTGGTGGAGTACATCGCCGACCGGGTGGCCGTCATGTACCTCGGCCGCTTGGTGGAGCTGGCACCCAAGCGAGACCTCTACCACCGCCCGCTGCACCCTTACACCGAGGCGCTTCTTTCCGCCGCGCCGCTGCTGGATCCGAACGCCAAAAAGAACCGCATTCTTCTTTCCGGCGACGTGCCCAGTCCGATCAACCCGCCCGCGGGGTGCAGCTTCCACCCGCGCTGCCGCGAGAGCCGCCCGGTCTGCTCGCAGCAATTCCCCGAGTTCCGCGACCTCGGCTTCGGCCGCTGGGTCGCCTGCCACAACCGGTGAATTGATAGTCGGAGTGGAAAAAAATAGTAACGAGTAACGAGTGAAAGGATAAAGTCGGAGTTGGAGTAGAAAAAGTCAGAGTGAATGGATTATGTCTTTTTGCTCTGACTCGGAACTCCGACTCCGACTCTGGCTTATACCCGTCCGCCGCTCCAGCGGAGCTTTGATTTGAGGACATCGAAGTAGGGGCGGCCGGGGACGTTGATCAGGTTTACGGGGTGGGCGCTCTGGCGCACCGTGATCACGTCGCGGTCGGTCAACTCGAGCCCCTTCTGGCCGTCGAAGGTGAGCAGGATGTCGGAGGAGCCCTTCTGGAGGCGGATCGCGATTTCCACCCCGTCGGGGACGACCAGGGGGCGGATGGTCAGCGTGAAGGGGCAGATGGGGGTGATGATGATCCCCGGCACATGCGGGTGGACCACCGGGCCGCCGGCC
>JBFYWX010000137.1:0-5631 GCA_041310825.1 Desulfobacteraceae bacterium
CTCTCTTTGTTTCCCGCGGCTTTCCGGCAACTTGACCGCAAGAAACCCGGATGATATTGCCCACTCACCTGCCATCGAAATGGCATGGCGCTCTATCGGACTCGCCGCAGGAGAGTCCCTCTGAATGCTGCGCCACCGGCGCGGACCGCATTGAGACGATTAAACAGATGCTCTCGACATTACACAGGAGCGAGCCCATGGAACCCGTCGTCAAGAAGCTGGACCCCACCTCCAACCTGATTCTACACCGCACCCCTCAAAAGGAGATCCGGGACGGCATCACCGTCATCGTGCGCGGCGAGGGCGCCTGGGTCTACGACCAGGACGGCAAGCGCTACCTCGACCTGGACGCCGGGGTCACCCGGCCGGTTCACGTCGGACACGGCTGCACGGAGCTGGCCCAGGCGGCCTACGACCAGATGTGCCGGCTGGCGTACTTCACGCCCATGAGTTTCACCAACGTGCCCGCGATGACGCTCGCCGAACGGCTGGCGGCCGTGGCCCCGGGCGACGTCCTGCGCTTCACCTTCGAGTGCGACGGCTCCGAGGCGGTCGAGTCCGCCATGAAACTTGCGCGGCACTACCACTACTACCGGGGCGACAAGGCCCGTTTCAAGATCCTCTCCCGCCGCGGGGCCTACCACGGGGTCAACGGAATCGGCATCCGCGCGCTCGGGACCGTCATGCCGATGCGTCAGGTGATGGAGCCTCTCGCCCCCGGGGCCGCCTTCATCGAGTCGCCCTACTGCTACCGCTGCCCGCACCACATGAGCTACCCGGCCTGCGACCTCGCCTGCGCGCGCGAGATGACGCGCATCCTCGAGTTCGAGGGCCCTGAGCAGTTCTCGGTCTTCATCGGCGAGCCCATCCAGCAGGCCTTCGGCGCGCTGCCCCCGCCGCCCGAGTACTGGCCGATCGTGCGCGAGATATGCGACCGCTATGGCATCCTGCTCATCATCGATGAGGTCATCTGCGGGTTCGGCCGCACCGGCCGGATGTTCGCCACCGAGCATTTCGGCGTCAAACCCGACCTGCTCACCATGGCCAAGGGAATCACCAGCGGCTACGTGCCGCTCGGCGCGGTCGGGTGCACCGACGCGGTGCTGGCGCCGATCGAGGTCTTCAACCACCTGCACACCTACGGCAACCACCCCGTCGCCTGTGCGGTCGCCGTCAAGAACCTCGAGATCCTGCAGCGCGACCGCCTGGTCGAACGCAGCTCGGCCATGGGTGCGTATTTCCTGGATGCGCTGAGGCAGATGCAGGACCGCCCCTCGATCGGCGAGGTGCGCGGCACCGGGCTGTGGCTCGCGATCGACTTCACGAGCGATAAAAAAACGCGGGCCCCCTACCCCACGGCCAACCTGATGGCCATCCTGACACGCGCCAAGGAGAAGGGGGTCATCACCAAGACCATGGGGCACGCCCTCGAGTTCGCCCCGCCTCTGACCATAGAGAAGGAGGAGATCGACTTCGCGCTGAAGGTCGTCGGCGAGTGCATCGCCGAGCAGGAGAAGGCCCTCGAGCTCTAAGAACTCCATGGAGTCCCGCTCACCCACCGAAACCGCCCGGGAGGCCCAGGCGCCGACCCGCGCCGGCGTCGTCCTCCCGGTGACGCTCACTCTGGCGATCCAGGCCCTGGCGTCGATGAGCACCGTAGCGGTCGCGGTCCTGATGCCGGTCGCCTCGGTCGACATCGGCGTGCCGCCGAGCTATGTCGGCATCTTCGTGTCGCTGATCTACCTGGGGGCGACGCTGTTCGCTCCCGTGAGCGGGCATGCGATCACGCGCCTCGGCCCGATCGCCGTCAGCCAGATCTGCCTCGGCCTGTGCGCCGCCGGGCTGGCCGCCTTTTCCATGCCCGCGGTGGCCATGGCCGTGCTCGCTTCCCTGGCCCTCGGAGTCGGGTTGGGGCCGGTGACGCCCGCGAGCTCGCACATCCTGGTCCGAACCACCCCGGCCGCGATGCTCTCCATGGTGTTCTCGATTAAGCAAACCGGCGTCCCGTTGGGCGGCGCGCTGGCCGGCGCCATCGTCCCGCTGCTGGTGGTCGCCTGCGGGTGGCGGACGGCGGCGCTTTTGGCCGGTGCGTCGAGCCTTGTCCTGGTGGCCCTGATCCACCCCTTTCGCGGGCGCTACGACCGGGAGCGGTCCCGCCCGCCGCGACTCACGTGGCAGAGCGCATTGGCGCCGATGAAAATGGTGATGGCCCACCCGGAGCTGCGTTGGATCGCCATCGCCTCGTTCATCTACTCGATCATGCAGCTGTCGCTGACTTCGTACCTGGTCACCTACCTGATCCAGAGCCTGCGCCTGAGCCTGATCGACGCGGGTCTTCTGCTCGCGGCGGCCCAGGTCTGCGGCATTGCCGGACGAATCCTGTGGGGTGCGCTGACGGATCGCTACGGGAACCCGCGGCGGGTGCTCGGGGTGTTGGGGTTCGGGATGACGGCCGGCGCGCTGCTCGCAGCGGGCTTCTCGCCCGCGTGGCCGTTCGCGGCCATCCTTGGGGTGTGCGGGGTTTTCGGGGCGGCGGCGCTTGGCTGGAACGGGGTTTTTCTGGCGGAGGTCGCGCGCATCGCGACCCCCGCGCACGCCGGAGTCGCAACCGGCGGCAGCCTCTTTTTCACCTTCCTCGGGATCCTGCTCGGCCTGCCGGCCTTCGCCGGGATCGTGGAGCTGACCGGCAGCTACGCCGCCGCGTTCGTCTGCGTGGCGGCGGTCACCTTCGCCTGCGCAGCGGCCCTCTGCTTAACGCACGCACCGCGCTGAAGGCCGCCGGATCCGTTCAACTCAACGCGTCTAATGTTATCCCTCAACGATATGGCGCCGTGATAGAGCCGAAAATTTGCCGGGGAATATAACCGATGGTATAAGGCTGGGCAAGATTCCGAGGTAAGGATATATGAGCGGATGCTATAGGAATCATTTTTAAAACCAACTCAACCGCTATTTCTATTTTTGGTTCTTCTCCGAATCAGTTGTAGCAAGCCCGGAAAATTTTAAGGGTAAAGTAGCGCAAGTCGTGAAAGCCGTGAGCTTTTCTTTTGATGAGCTTGATTTTATTGTTGACCCCTTCGAGTTTGCCGGTGTGGATGGGGTAGTCACAGTGGTTTAAAATGCTGTAACGGTGGCCCAATGGCATAAAAGGTTTCTGGCATACACGCGGGCGGGTTGTTTGCCGGGTGTCAGAATCTGAGCGGTTTCGAGTCCGGTCAGCTCTGCCACCCGCCCCAAGGCATAGCGGAAATCATATCCTTGAGAGCGTAGCCGGTAACGGGTTTCCAGCAGTTCGTCCTGCGCGGATAAAACCGATTGGACAAAATCGCTATCCCCTAGGATCCGCTCGTCGCTTTTGCCATGCTCCCGCAATCGGCGCATGGACTTGACCGCGCTCCAGCCGCCCAGGCTGCGAATCAATCCGCCACCTGTCAGCTCTGGCCTTCTTCCCAGGCAAATTCCCTGTTCAACACATAATATACCAGGGGCGTTGCCTACATACCCCTCCAACCGATGCCTGCCCGGAGTTGGGCCAAGTCGAGATGCGACCTTCTTTCCCTAAGCCAGATGGCAACGCTTAGTGCAGACGTATAGAGCTCAAGTCTTTTCATGGCATCGGTGTGAAATCCGCAAAATTTTGCCGGCGATATGAAAATTTATTCGATGAATAGCATTATTTTGTCAGTTATGGCTTTGCGCTTGACTTTCATATTAATCAGAAATATATTACTAACTAAATCCTAATAAGGTTGGTAAAAAGCAAAAAATGGCCTATAATATCGACTTTTCCGTCGCAACAAGCGATCAGATGGAAGCGGCTCTCTGCAAACGATTGGAAAGCATTAGGCTCTCCCGTAACATCACACAGGCACAACTCGCTGAGGAAGCTGGCGTTTCGCCAAGAACAATTGGTCGGCTTGAAAAGGGCCAGGGTGTTTCCGTGGATACATTCATCCGGGTTATGAAGGCGCTTGGCATCCATCATAGTCTTGAAGCCCTTCTGCCAGATCCAACTGTGAGGCCAGTCGAACGGGTCGGCGTTAGTGCCAGAGAGCGCAAGCGCGCACGTCCTGTTCCAGCTGGTGACGAAGGCTCGGCATGGTCGTGGGGCGACGGTGAGGTCGACGATGAACAATGATGCACGCGTGGTGCTCTGGGGAACCGTGATCGGTGCCGTCACCTGGCTGGAAGACAGGGAGATTGGGGTCTTCCAATACACGCCTGATTTCATAAACAGCGGAATCCAGGTAGCCCCGCTCATGATGCCGCTTAGTGAGTTCCCTTACGAATTCCCTGCGCTTGCACGAAACACTTTCAAAGGGTTGCCAGGATTGCTCGCCGACTCGCTTCCGGATAAATACGGTAATGCCATTATTGACGCCTGGCTGGCCTCACAGGGACGAACAGCGGCGAGTTTCCATCCAGTGGAGCGCCTGTGCTATGTCGGCAGTCGTGGCATGGGGGCACTTGAGTTCCAACCAGCCACACTCGGGCCGCCCGCTAGCAAGCGCGCAGTTGAGGTCGCGCGCCTCGTAGCTCTGGTGAATCAGATCTTTGACGAACGCGCCAAACTCGGCGGTGTCTTTTCCGGTGAGGATGACCATGAATCAATCAATGACGTTCTCCGAGTCGGAACCTCGGCTGGCGGAGCCAGGGCGAAGGCGATTCTCGCCTGGAATCCGGAAACCAACGAATTCCGCTCAGGTCAGATCGATGCCGGCGCGGGCTTCGAGCACTGGCTCATGAAATTCGATGGAATCACCAGCAGTCAGGATACAGAAATGGCCACTCCGAAGGGCTACGGGAAGATCGAGTACGCCTATCATTTAATGGCCGTCGAGGCAGACATCGAGATGACGACGTGCCGCCTTCACCATGAAGGTGGACGCAGCCACTTCATGACGAAGCGGTTTGATCGGTCCACAAAAGGCGGGAAGCGACACGTGCAATCTTTGGGGGCTATCGCTCACTATGACTACAAGCAGCCGGCTAGCTACTCTTACGAACAGGCGGTCCAAATCATTCGACGGTTAGGGCTCCCTCGAAAAGACATAGATCAACAAATACTGCGCGCCATTTTCAATGTGGTTGGCCGCAATTGTGATGATCACGTCAAAAACATAGCCTTTCTCATGAATAGACGAGGTGAATGGCGACTGTCACCCGCGTTTGACATCTCCTATGCGTGGAACCCGAGTGGGGAGTGGACGAGCCGACACCAGATGAGTGTGAATGGTAAGCGCGATAGGTTTGAGCGCGACGACTTGCTCGCTCTCGCCAACGTCGCTGACATCAAGAAAACACGCGCCAACCAAATGATTGATCGCGTCATTGAAGCTGTGCGCCTCTGGCCCGACTTCGCCCAAAAGGCCGGAGTTGACAATGCGCGGGTTCTGGAGATACAGGCCAACCAGCGCGCCAACCTATGATCAGCCTTGAACGCCCATCATGGTTTCGATTCGCTCGGGTATGTTTCTTCCTTGGCCAACGTCACCGCAACGGCATTTTATAACGGATGTTCCCGTTTAAGGTTGCCTGCCAACGTCAGGCAACCTTCTGTAAACTTTTAATTTTTCCTGCGGGAGGTCAGCTTCTTTTTAGTGTCTACAGCAACTGTTGATTTCGGAAGCA
>JBFYWX010000173.1:0-3563 GCA_041310825.1 Desulfobacteraceae bacterium
GACCCGTAAGGTGCGCACCACCTGCACCTACTGCGGGGTGGGGTGCCAGCAGGAGCTCCACGTCAAAGAGAACCGCGTGGTCAAGATCACGGGCGTTCCCGGGGTGGCGCCCAACTTCGGCCGCCTCTGCGTCAAGGGCCGCTTCGGGTTTGATTTCATCGCTTCCCCCGAGCGCCTGACGACCCCTCTGATCAAGGAAAACGGCTCCCTCCGCCCGGCCTCCTGGGAGGAGGCCGTCGGCCTGGTGGCCCGCCGCCTGGGCGAGCTCAAGGCCGCCCACGGGCCCGACAGCATCGGGGTCCTGACCTCGGCCCGCATCACGAACGAGGAAAACTACATCGCCCAAAAGTTCACCCGGGCGGTGATCGGGACCAACAACATCGACCACTGCGCGCGGCTCTGACACTCCTCCACCGTGGCCGGTCTGGCCGCAGCGTTCGGCAGCGGGGCGATGACCAACCCCATCGGCGACATCGAGCAGGCTGATGTGATCCTCGTCACCGGGTCGAACACCACCGAGAACCATCCGGTCATCTCGAGCTTTCTCAAACGCGCCGCCCTGCTCAAGGGGCGCAAACTCATCGTGGTCGACCCGCGGCGGATCAAGATCGCGCATTACGCCCACGCCTGGCTGAGGCCCCACCTCGGCACGGACGTGGCCTGGATCAACGGCATGATGCACGTCATCATCGCCGAGAACCTCTATGCCCGGGACTACGTCGCCGCCCGTACCACGGGGTTCGAGGCGCTGCGTGCCACCGTGGCGGCCTACACCCCGGAGCGGGTCGCGCAGATCACCGGGATCCCCGCCGACGAGCTCGTCGCGGCGGCACGGATGTACGCCGGGGCGGCACGCGGCAGCATCGTCTACTGCATGGGGATCACCCAGCACACCACGGGAACAGACAACGTCAAGTCGCTCGCCAACCTCGCCATGCTCTGCGGGAACCTCGGGATTACGGGCGGCGGGGTGAACCCCCTGCGGGGCCAGAACAACGTCCAGGGCGCCTGCGACATGGGCGGGCTGCCGGATGTCTTTTCCGGATATCAGAAGGTGGCCGATGAGGCGGCGCGGCGGCGGATGGCGGCCGCCTGGGGCGTGGATGCGCTGCCGGCCATGGCCGGGATGAAGGTGACCCAGATGATTCCGGCCGCCCACGCCGGTAAACTCAAGGCCATGTACATCATCGGCGAGAACCCGCTGGTTTCGGACCCCGACCTGAACCATGCCGAAAAGAGCTTCGAGAAGCTCGATTTCCTCGTGGTGCAGGACATTTTCCTGACGGAAACAGCCCAGCAGGCCGATGTGGTTCTGCCCGCCACCTGCTATGCGGAAAAAGAGGGGACCTTCAGCAACACCGAGCGCCGGGTGCAGCGGGTGCGCCAAGCAGTGGAGCCACCGGGGGAGGCCCGGGACGATTGGCGCATCCTCTGCGACATCGCCGCCCGCATGGGCCGTCCCATGGACTATGCCGGCGGCCGTGAGATCATGGAGGAGATCCGCCGGGTCACCCCCTCCTATGCCGGCATCGGCTACGAGCGGATCGAGCAGGAGGGCCTCCATTGGCCCTGTCCCAACCCGGAGCACCCGGGGACCCCCGTCCTGCACCGGGATCAGTTCACCATCGGGAAGGGGGTGTTCCACGCCATCGAGTTTGTGCCGCCCGCCGAGATCGCCGACCGCGACTACCCCCTCTACCTGACTACCGGCCGCGTGCTTTACCAGTACCACACCGGCACCATGACCATGAAGACCGGCGGGCTGAACGAGATCGCGCCCGAGTGCTTTGTCGAAATCTCCCCCGAGGACGCCCGGGCCTATGCCTTGGAGGACGGGGGCGTGGCCGCTATCGCATCCCGCCGGGGGCGGATCCAGGCTCGGATCCAGGTCTCCCCCAAAGCGGTGACCGGGACGGTGTTCCTGCCTTTCCACTATGCCCGCGCCGCCGCCAACCGCCTGACGAACGCCGCCCTCGACCCGGTCTCGGGCATCCCCGAGTTCAAGGTCTGCGCGGTCCGGCTGGAAAAGGCGGCGTGACGGGGAAATAGTAACGAGTAACGAGTAACGAGCAACGAGTAACGAGTAACGAGTGGTAAGGAAAAAGATTACAAAGGCAAAGGCGGGGTAAAGCCGACTGCGGGCAGGAGCTGACCCGAAATAAAAAACCCGATCCATTGCGGATCGGGTTTTTTATTTCGGGGATTTATGTTTTTAACTCGTTACTCGTTACTCATCACTTCCTTCACTCTTCCTCTTTGGTCTCCTGCACCAGAACGTTGGTGAGCTCCTCGCCGAGGTAGGCGCGTTCGTTCGGACCGAGAATTCCCATCGAGAGGCAGATGAGGGTCCACAGGTGGACCGTGTGCCAGTGGCCTTCGAAATGCTCGCTCAGGTCATGAATCTGCGAGTGGCAGTTGTGGCAGGGGGCGATGCAGTAGGTCGCCCCGGTGGCCAGGATCTGGTCGGCCTTGACCTTGCCGAAGGTGCGCCGGGCATCGGTGTGGCCGGCCTGCAGCGCCCCGCCCCCGCCCCCGCAGCAGTAATTGTTGGAGCGGTTGGGGGTCATGTCGATGAAGTTCTCCTCGCCCACCACCTGCCGGGTGACGAAGCGCAGGTCCTCGGCGTAGGCGTCGCCGAAGCTTTTGCGCACCTGGTTGCAGGGGTCCTGGACGGTGAACTTGAGTTTGAGGTCCTTGTTCCAGTCGGAATTGACCTTGAGCTTGCCCTCGCGGATCCACTGCGCGTAGAGCTGGATGATGGTGATGATCTCGAACTTGTGGGAGATGTTGAACTTTTTCAGTCCGGCCCGGACTGCGAAGAGTTCGTGCCCTCACTCCGTGTTGACCCAGTATTTACAGCCCAGGTCGTCCACGGCCTTGGCCTTCACCTCCACGATGTGCTTCCAGGCCTCGTCGTCGCCCAGGAACATGCAGTAGTTCTCGGCGGCCCAGCCTTTGGTCCCGTAGGTCCAGTCGGCGCCGACCGAGTGCAGGATCTTCCAGAGCGGCACCATTTCGTCCGGTTCGGTCACCGGCTCGCGCGAGTTCTGGTTGACATAATAGACGGCCCCCTGCTTGTTGATGGGAGCCTTAAGCTCCTCCCAGCCCACCTGGGTGTTGCGCACCTCCTCGAGCACATCCTCCACGACAAACTGGAAATCCTCCTCGGAGGCGCCCATGGCGCTGCAGGAATCGTGCTTGAGCGCCATGTCGCAGGAGCCGCGGATCCCCTTGGGGCGCTCCTCCCGCGGCCAGCTCTTGCGGGCGTGGTAGACGAGCTGGGGGATGTCGATTTTCATCGGGCAGACGTAGATGCAGCGCCAGCACATGGTGCACATCCACGGCCAGTCGGATTTTACGATCTCCTCGTCCAGCCCCAGGGCCGCCATGCGCAGGAATTTGCGCGGGTCCATGCCGGCCAGCCCGGTGGCCGGGCAGCCCGAGGAGCAGGCCCCGCAGGTGAGGCAGAGATTGAGGTTGCCGCCTTCGGGGAGCACCGCCTTCACCTTGTCGATGAAGGTGCTCTTTTTCTTGCCGCTGATTTTGATCGCCTCTTCAGCCAT
>JBFYWX010000201.1:0-9631 GCA_041310825.1 Desulfobacteraceae bacterium
TAAAAGTGATATATCGTGTGCCTATGCATTTTCCCAAAAATCCGGGGTCGGTGTGAATGGATTCAGCAACTTAGAAATGAAAAGACGGCCAAATGTGCCTATGACTGTCGAACCCAGGCAACACTTCATGCGTGTAACCATCGGCAGCCACGAGGACAATAATCTTTTTCTCCGCGCGCTGGCATACCTGTCCTGAAAGGGGATCGGCACCATAGGAGAGAAAGCGTGTCTACGCGCTGACGGGGAAAACAGCGAAAAAAGGGAGGGCCACAAGCCGAAAGACGCTCCTGGCCCTCCCCGGCAGCGGGGGTCGCTGCAACAAGCGGCGGGCGCTATTTTTTCTTGGCGGCGGGCTTCTTGGCGGCGGGCTTCTTCGCGGCGGGCTTCTTGGCCGGAGCCTTCGCCTTGGGAGCCGCCTTTTTCACGGTCTTTTTCACTGCCGGTTTTTTGGTGGTCTTTGCAGCTTTTTTTACTGGAGCCATCGCATCCTCCTCTTTCTTGGGTGGGGCGGCGATACCTCGGGATGGGTAAGGGTTCGGCCGCCTGTTAGTTGTATTTAATGACACTATAACCTACTATATGTTGAGATGCAAATATTTTTTTGCGCTCAAGCAAAATATAGGCCAGTATGTGGCGTCTTTACTTACCCGGCCGGCAATCCTAAGATCCCACCATCAAGACCCTGAGGAGAACACGACCCCATGCGAAACGTTATTCTGGACGCCGGCGGTCTGACCATCGAGGCGCTGGTTGCGGTGGCGCGGGAGGGAGCAGAAGTCCGGTTAACCGACGCCGCCCAGGCGCGCATTGTAGCGGCGCGGGCGCTGGTCGAGCGGTGGGTAAAGGAGGGGCGCCGGATCTACGGGGTGACCACCGGTTTCGGCGCCCTGAGCGATGTCGCCATTTCCGCCAAGGACACGCGCCGGCTTCAGGAAAATATCCTGATGAGCCATGCCGCCGGGGTGGGCCGCCCGTTCGACGCCGAAACGGTGCGGGCCGTCATGGCGTTGAGGGTCAAGGATTTCGCCCGCGGGCTCTCCGGCATCCGCCTTGAGACCGCGGAGCGCCTGCTCGAACTTCTGAACCGCGGCGTGGTACCGGTCGTTCCGGAAAAAGGCTCCGTGGGGGCAAGCGGTGATTTGGCCCCCCTGGCCCACCTGGCGCTGGTACTTTTGGGAAAAGGCGAGGCCTTCTACGACGGCCGCAAAATGAGCGGGGCCGAGGCATTACAGGCCTGCGGTGTGGCACCGGTCCGACTGGAATCGGCCGAAGGGCTCGCGCTTGTCAACGGCACCCAGGTCATGACGGCCATCGGGGCCCTGGCCGTGCACGACGCCCGGCGGCTCTCCCGACTGGCCGATGTGGCCGCCGCCATGACGCTCGAAGTATTGATGGGCAGCCGCACCGAGTTCAACCCGAAGCTCCACCAAGCCCGCCCGCACCCCGGGCAGATCGCCGCCGCCGCCAACATGGAGCGCATCACGCGCAAAAGCGAAATCATCTCATCCCACAGCGACTGCTCCCGGATTCAGGATGCCTACACCCTGCGCTGCTCGCCCCAGGTGCACGGGGCGACGAAGGATGCCATTGCCTTTTGCCGACGGGTGGTCGAAACCGAGATGAACGCCTCGACCGGCAACCCGCTCATTTTCGCAGACTCGGAGGAATTTCTTCTCGGCGGGAATTTTCACGGCCAGCCGGTAGCGCTCGCCATGGATTTTTTAGGCATAGCCGTGGCCGAGCTGGCCAACATTTCCGAGCGCAGGATCGAACGTCTGGTCAACCCCATGCTGAGCGGGCTGCCGGCGTTTCTCGTCAGCGACGGCGGGCTCAACTCAGGCTTCATGATCGCCCAGTACACGGCGGCGGCGCTGGTCTCCGAGAACAAGGTCCTGGCCCACCCGGCAAGCGTGGACTCGATCCCCACTTCGGCCAACAAGGAGGACCACGTGTCGATGGGCACGATCGCCGCCCGCAAGTGCCGGGAGATCGTGGCCAACACCGAGAACGTGATCGCGGTCGAGCTGCTCTGCGCGGCCCAGGCCCTGGACCTTTTCACCAACCTCAAGCCCGGCGAGGGCACGCTCGCCGCCTATCAGGCCATCCGCGGGGCCATCCCCCACCTCGATGCCGACCGCTTCCTGGCGGCCGACATCGAGGCGATGAGAGTGCTCATGCGAAACGGCTCCATTCTGAATGCCGTCGAGGCGCAGATCGATGCGCTGGCGTGAGGGATCGAGGCCGGCGGCGAGGGGCATTTCGAAAATCGTCGCCCTCCTGATGGCCGTGGCAGCGACGCTGACCGGCGGGGCCTCTTCCGTGCATGGAACAGAAGAGGCCTGGCAGCTGCTTCACCGCGGCGGCCACGTGGTCCTGCTCCGGCACGCCCTGGCACCGGGGTTCGGGGACCCGCCCGGCTTCCAATTGAGCGACTGCAATACGCAGCGCAACCTCGCGGAGGAAGGCCGCCGTCAAGCGCGCGCCATCGGCGAGGCCTTCCGACGCAGGGGCGTGCCGATCGAGCGTGTCTTTTCAAGCCAGTGGTGCCGCTGCCGGAAAACGGCCGAGCTCGCCTTCGGCGCCTACGAGGTGCACCCGGCGCTGAACTCGTTTTTCGAGCGACCCGAGCTGAAGTCCGCGCAGACCCGCGCCATGAAGGTGCTGCTGGACGAACACCGGCCGCGCACGGGCAATCTTATCCTGGTCACCCACCAAGGTCAACGTCACAGCGCTGACCCATATCGTGCCGGCCGCGGGAGAAATGATCGTGGTACACATCGATGACCGCGGCGCGCTGGCCGTGAAGGCCCGCATCCCCATAAGCGAGTAAAAATCCCCCACTGCCGAAAGCCCCCCCTCGCACCGCCCGGACGCATGGAAAGGGTTGACACACTGGGCTGATATCGTTTACATATAGCTGAGCATTCGACTTCCCAAGTTGGTTTCTGCGAAGCGCCCGGGAATTCAGGTCAACCCTCCAGATATTCAGTAAAACTCGACAGCACACCTATTCGTGCACACTTTTTGCTGGTAAACGTTTAGTCCTTGGTTGGAGGGTGCTGCGCGACGCCATCGATTCTGGGGTGAAACGATGGGGTTTTGAAAGGAGGAACAGTCCATGTGCTATGCATACGAGGACCCGCCTTGGAAGGGGCGGATCAGAAAGGTTTCAGCGTGGCTCTTTGCTGTGGTGATGGGGCTGATGGTCTCCATCGCCGATATCCGGCTGTCGTCTGAAAACGACGAGGTGGAGGGCGTGGTCTCAGCAGGCCCGTTGCCGGGTCAGGCCGTGGCCTTCGGCAGTATCGTTTCAATGACGAAGGCACCCGCCCACATCACCGATCTGTCCAACACCGTTTTTGTGCCTGCGGAAGAGCCGGAAGTGGGCCCCTACCACGTGCTCATCCATGAGGCCGCGGGCCGTTACGACGTCGAATATGATCTGATCCGCGCCATCATCATGGTCGAGTCTCAGTTCAATCCGCGCGCGGTTTCGCGGCAAGGCGCCCGCGGGTTGATGCAGTTCATGCCCGTCACCGCCAAGGAACTGGAAGTGGTGGACCTCCACGACCCGAACGAAAACATCGATGCCGGGGTGCGTTACTTCAAATCGCTCCTCGACCGCTACGAAGGGGATGTGGAACTGGCCCTGGCCGCCTACAACGCCGGCCCCGGTGTTGTGACCCGCTATGACGGGGTTCCGCCCTATAAGGAGACACAGGCCTATGTCGCCAAGGTTCTGACATACTACGGGGCGATCCGCGCTGAGGAAATGTAGGCCTGACCCGCGGACCGACGCCCGGCCGAGAAAAACCTGATAGACTTAAGCGCAGAGCGCTCCCGCCGGAGCGCTCTGCGCTTATGAGGCACCGTTTTTTTAAGGACCGGGGGCCCGCACCCGGCTGTTGCGGACCAAGTGACGCCCGCCGATCGTCAGTGCAAGCGGGTCCGCGGAGAGGAAGCCGGGCCCCGTCTTTTTCTGCTGGGCGTGGATGTGCAGATGTGGCTCCGTCGAATACCCCGAGTTGCCGACACGTCCCAGTGGCTGCCCGCGGCGCACACGCTCGCCCGTGCTCACCCGGATGCTCGCTTGCATGAGATGGGCGAGCAGAATCCCCGCTTCGCCGCATTCCAGATAAACGAAGTTGCCGGCCGGGTTCTCGCGGTCGACGTCCGGCGGCACATGATCGGGGAGGCGGGTTTCCAAACGGAGCACCTGCCCGTCGCACGGAGAAACGACAGGGGCGCCGAAAATTTCATAGCGCGAGAGCTCCCGTGGCCAGGCCCCTTGGGCTCGCAGCCCGAACCGATTGATTTTCACAATGTCGATCGCGTAGCTTTGCCCGCGGTATGCGTGCAACTCACTGCGCACGAGGGCTTTCATGTGCGGGTTGATGAGAATGGAATAGCCGCCGTTGACTACGTAATACTCTCCGGAGAGAAGGGGCCATGCCACGGATGCGGACGGCTCGGGCGGCGGGAAGAAGCCGGCGGCCGCCCACGCCAGGCTGGTAAGACAGGTCGCGGCCAACAGGACTGCCGCACCCATACGCAGCGGCCGGCTGCGAGCGGCAGCATCCGGATTGCCCCGCACGGTGCGGCGCCAGGCCGAAACGCTTGCGGGCAGGGAAAGCGCCGCCGTCCCGTAGGCGATATACCAGGGAATCAGAAGCGCGATCCCGACCATCGCCATCAGGGCGAGATAGGAGACCAGGCCCACGGTTTTGAACAGCCACTCGGTGCGGCTATGGCAACGACCGCGCCAGACCCACGCAAGAAGTATGATCGGGAGCACCACCTGTCCGAGCAGGGTGATTAGGGTGATCTCGATCATAGGAATTCTGTAAGGCCGGACCGGGTTATACGCGTGCGGGTCGACAGGGTCTCAGCCGGCCGGACCGGCGCCGTTTGCATAATTGCCGGCTATCGAAAAAAAGGCCCCGCGCAGGCTCAACGGGATCTTGGAAAATCGAACACCGATCGCCGGCGCCTTGCCTCCGTTCTGCCTCACCTGGAACACCCGGGCCAGCCGTCCACCAACCGTCAGCGAGAAGTCATCGAGCGGCAGGGTCACCTTCACCTTGCGGCCCACGACCTTTTTCAGCAAGACCGCATCCGATGCCGGCACGCCCTCCGGGATGAACGAGAGCCCGGACAACGACAGGTCCCGCGACTGCCCGGTGAGCACGAGAGGGGCTTCCCCCAGCACGTACGGTGCTATTTCCAGTCTCATCCGGACCGGTATCTCATAGCGCTCGCCTTGCCTCAGCTCGACCGCGGCCTGCACCGAACCCGGCCGGAACCGGACCCGGCACACCTCCAGTACCACCTGCTCGAGGTTGGGGTGCTTGCGGCTGATCTGGATCAATCGGCGCCGCGAGAAGGATACCAGCTCCACCCGCGAGACGGCCTCGATGCAGGACCGGGAAAGAATGTCGGAGCTGAACGGGTAGACGTCACCGAAGAACTCGCCCTCTTTCAGCAGGCGCACCGGCTTGCGGGAGTGCCGAGGCTTTTGCGCCACCATCTCATAGTTGGATTCCTTCAGACGGCCGGAGACGACCGCCCAGAGGGTATTCTCGGGTTCGCCCGGCGTACGGATAACAGCACCCGGCGGCAGGCACAGCAGTTCGACCCGAGAAAAGAGCGCCATTCGCTCCGCGGGCGAGAGCCCCTTGACAATCTCGCTCGTGGGGGTGCCGTCGGAGTCGGCCGAATCAAGCCTCCGATGAAAGGCCTTCAAATCCGTACGCGAGGGCCGTGCGATCATCCACTGCCGGGCCTTCGACAGGATGGCCGGCAGGAGCTTGCCCCCGGCCAGGCAGGCGTCAACCGCCAAGGCATAGTGGCAGGCGGCGGCCTCCACGAGTTTGTTGGATGCGAGCAGATCGGCATAGATGCGCAGCAGATGGGGATGGTCCGGGATCTGCCTCACGATGCTGCCGAAGGCATCGACGGACTCGACGACAATCGCACCGGCGAGAATATGGTCGGCAATCGAGTGGTTCATGGCAATCATCCTCACCCTGTTCCAGAGCAAGCACCTGACCCTGTTCCGAAATCATCGGACGTTGGCGGGATGGACTTTAACCGTGCCGCCCCGCCCCGGATGGTTTTACAGCCATTCCCGAGCCATGGTATAGGAACGCTTCGAAAAAAGAAAGACCAGAGAGGACCGCATGGTCTCCATTGCTCACAACGAGAAAATGCGCACGGCGGCGGGCATCGGCATCCGCAAGGGCCTGCGCAGCTACCTTTGGCTGCTTAAAATCCTGATCCCGATCTCCCTGGCCACGGCCCTGCTGGATTACGCCGGGTGGCTCAGGCTGCTGGACTTCATCCTGGTGCCGGTCATGGCGGCTCTCAGCCTCCCGGCGGCGGCGGCACTCCCGATCCTGATCGGGATGACGGCCGGGGTCTACGGGAGCATCGCGTCCATGGCGGTCCTGCCGTTCACGGTCGAGGAGATGACCATCATCACGGTGTTCGTGTTGATCGCCCACAACCTGCCGCAGGAGGGGCTCATCCAGGCCCGCTCCGGCATCAACTTCGTCAAGACGACGCTCGCCCGGCTGGCGGCCGCCGTCCTCGCCTGCCTCGCCGTCGCCTGGTGCCTCCAGCCCGAGGCCGGCACCCTCGCCGCCCCCATGGCCGGCCACGGCCAGACGCCACTCGGCGCTTTCCTCCTGACCTGGGTCGCCGAGATGCTGCGGCTGGCGGTCAAGGTCTTCCTGATCATTATCGGCGTGATGCTGGCGATCGAGTTCATGAAAGCGGCCGGCCTGATCGATATCTGTGTCCGGCTCTTTGCGCCCTTCCTGAAGATGATGGGGCTCGATCAGCGCGCCGGCATGCTGTGGCTGACCGGGGTCCTATTCGGGCTGGCCTACGGCGGCGCCGTGATCGTCGAGGAGTCGCGCGAGCTGCGGTTGACCCCGGAGGAGGTCGAGAAGCTTCAGGTCTCGATCGGGATCAACCACTCCATGATCGAAGATCCGCTCCTTTTTCTGCCCTTCGGGATCAACCCGATCTGGCTTTGGGTGCCGCGTCTGGCGGCCGCCGTCGCGGCGGTCTATCTGATGTCCGCCTGGTTCCGCCTGCGCCGGGCGCTCGTCAGAAGGTCCCCCTCCTGACGTCCAGGCGGCAGACTTGATCTTTGGCGGGGCAATCCTATCTTGAAGGCAATTCGAAGTTTACTCGCACACGCTACTCGCACCCTGCTGAGTCGGAGGACTCCATGCCCAAAGAAGGATCCAAAGCCCCTGCCTTCTGCCTGCCGTCGACAGACAGCGAAAAAGTCTGCCTCAAGGATTACGCCGGTAACTGGGTGGTTGTCTACTTCTACCCCAAGGACAGCACCAGCGGCTGAACGGTGGAGGCTCTGGAGTTTTCAGAGCTCAAGTCCGCATTCACGAAACGCGGCGCCGTAATCGTGGGAATCAGTCCGGACTCGGTTGCCTCCCACCGCAAGTTCATCGCAAAAAACAAGATCGCGGTCACCCTGCTGAGCGACGAGGGCCAAGCGGTCATCAGGGCCTACGATGCCTGGGGTACCAAAAAAATGTACGGCAAGGAGTTCGAGGGCGTCGTCCGCAGCACGGTCCTGGTCGACCCCCAAGGCGTCATCCGCGCGGTCTGGCCCAAGGCCCCCTCCAAGGGTCACGCGGCGGAGGTGCTGGAGACCCTGGGGACGCTTGCGACCTGACCTCCACGGAGAATCACCGCTCCACAACGGATCGAAGCGGTTCGACCAGTTCCGTGAAGTCGAACCGCTCCTCCTTTTCAGCGTCCCGCATTTCCCCCGCCGCATAGGAGACACCGAAGCGCAATCCGATCGGAATGCCCCGCTCCCGACAAAAGGCGGAGAGGGAGTGCTTGGTCATGCTGCCGATCGTGAAGGCCCCCGCCGCATGGGCCCACTCGAAATGCGGCCCGTCCCCGCCGCTGTCCCCCATCACGATCACCCGGTTTGGCGGGATCCCTAATTTCCCTACGACCGCCTGCGTGTTTTTACCCTTGTCGGTGGTCTCGGACAACCCCAGGACCTCTCCCGGGTCCGCCCCCCCGGGCTCGAAGCGGATCAGCGCGTTGGCCGACAGGACCGACATCCGCGGCAGCAACCCCTTGGCGAACACCCGCTGGAAGTAGCCGATCATCGCGGTGGTGTTGATCATGAAGAGGATGTCGCGGCTCGAACACCATTCGATCAACTCCGGCACCCCGCGGTAGACGGCAAACGAGCGGTCCAGATAGGCGTCCATCATGTCGGCCGTCACCGGCCCCGGCAACATCGCCCGAATCCGGCGGCCGGCCTCGCCCAGCGAGATGAGGTTGCCCGTGTAACCGCGGAAGACCTCCGTGAGCGCGGGAGCGAGGTGGGGGTGGTGAAATTCGATGACATCGAAAGGGCCGGTGGGCGACAGGCACTCGCTCCAGTCCGAGGAGATGAGAGCCTTGAACTTCGGAGATGTCTTTAGCATGCACCACCTTGGCGGATTATCCGATTTCAGACGCGTTCAGGTCATCCAAACGGACGCGGCCGTTTGGATGACCGCAAGAATCGGGTGGCAACGCATCAGCGAGGGTGTATAATGCCGTCCACGAAATGGCAACAGGAGCATAGAACTCGTGTCATAATCTCGGATCACGGTTGCGGGCAAGGCGCAGGCCGAATCGAAAGCGCAAGCAACCTCAAAAGGGTTGTGAGCACGTTCGAGAGGGCTGCAAAACAGCCCCCAGCCGTAAGACGGGGTCATGAAACCAGTTCTACCCCTTCTCCCGAAAGGACCCGTCGCATGAAAAGGATCGATGATTTTGCCCGCGCCTGCCGCGACTACGAGCGGATCGAAAAAGCGATCGCCTTCATCGAGGCCCGCTCCGGCGGCCAACCCGATCTGAAGGAGATCGCGGCGCACGTCGGCCTGAGCGAGTTTCATTTCCAGCGTCTCTTCCGCCGCTGGGTCGGCATCAGCCCCAAGCGGTTCCTGCAGTTTCTGACCAAGGAGCACGTGAAGAGGCTCCTCGCCCACTCCTCCGATTTGCTGGGGGCCGCCTTCGATGCCGGCCTCTCGGGCCCCGGCCGCCTGCACGATCTGTTTGTGGCCTGCGAGGCGGCGACCCCCGGCGAGTTCAAGTCAAAGGGCGAGGGTCTTGTCATCACCTACGGCTTCCATGGGAGCCCCTTCGGCGAAAGCCTGATCGCAACCACCTCCCGCGGCATCTGCTGGCTGGCCTTCGTCCGCAGCGGCGGCCGCTCCGGTCTGCTCGCCGAGCTTCAGGGGGCCTGGAAAAACGCCCGCCTCTTGGAGGACCCCCACGGCACCCGGCCCCTCGCGTCCCGCATCTACGACCCCTCGCGCTGGCGCCGCTCCAACCCGCTGCCGGTGATGGTGGCGGGGACGAACTTCCAGATCAAGGTCTGGGAGGCGCTGCTCCGGATCCCGATCGGCACGGTCGTCGCCTACGAGGACATCGCGCTTTATATCGGCTTCCCCAAGGCCGTGCGCGCCGTGGGCAGCGCCGTCGGCAAGAACCCGGTCTCCTTCGTCATCCCCTGCCACCGCGTGGTGCGCAAGACGGCCGAGTTCGGCAACTACGGCGGCGGCCCGGCCAGAAAAAAGGCCATGCTCGG
>JBFYWX010000238.1:0-18039 GCA_041310825.1 Desulfobacteraceae bacterium
AAAGGAGGCACGCATGAAGTACGGCGCCCGCAACAAGATCACGGCCACGGTCAAAAGCGTCAAGAAGGGGGATGTGATGTCGCTCGTGAAATTCGAGGTGAGCGACCCCC
This sequence comes from Desulfobacteraceae bacterium, assembly GCA_041310825.1. Classification (GTDB taxonomy): domain Bacteria; phylum Desulfobacterota; class Desulfobacteria; order Desulfobacterales; family SpSt-501; genus SpSt-501. The sequence goes on from JBFYWX010000238.1 coordinate 111, forward strand.
ACGAAATGGCCTCGGTGCTGACCACGGAGTCCGTCGGCGACCTCAAGCTCAAAAAGGGGGATGCCGTGGAGTTGGTCATCAAGGCGATCCACGTTTTGCCCGTGAAGCTATAACCGGGGCTCGTACGGCGTCAACCCGCCTGCGACCGGGTGTCTCCGGTGATGAAGGGAGTGCTGCGCACCGCGAGGCTGCCCTTCTTGATCCACAGGCGCATCATGGTGATGGTGCATCCCTCCATGTCCACGATGCTCGGCAGCTCCTCCACGAAGGCGATATCCTGCTTGCTGAACTCGAGGTAGAACGTGTTCGTGCTGTAGGGGTCGGCCACCAGGATAATCTTGTCCGGATCGTAGGGGTGCTTGCGCGGGCTGCCGGAAAACGATACATTCTGAGCCCGCAGTTGAAGGATGTCCTTGGGCGGTCGGTAGGCCTGGATCTGGAACGAAACGGCCTCCTGGGGGTAGTTCAGCGTCTGCATGCGTCACCTCCACGGATAGGTTGGATATGCAACCACTTACGAGTTCCCAGGCGAAGTATTTGCGCGGGTTGGCCCATAGCCTCAAGCCGGTGGTGTTGGTCGGCCAAAAAGGCCTTTCGGACGCTCTCCTTGCCTCGGTCGCCGAGGCCCTCGGCGTGCATGAGCTGATCAAGGTCAAGTTCACCGATCTCAAGGATCGGGGCATCCGATCGGCCCTCGCGGCCGAGATCGGTGAAAAGACCGATAGCGTTCTCGCCGGCCTGATCGGAAACGTGGCCATCCTCTACCGCCCTAATCCGGCGCCCGAAAAATGCAAGATTCATCTTCCGGGCAAGCCGGACCGCGGGGTGCACCGGAGCGCCTGAGCCCGGATGCCCGTCAGGATTCCGGACTCTCGGCGCGCGCCTCGACCCGGATGGAGAGCCGCTGGCCCGGCCGGATCGGCCTCTTCGGGTCCAGCTGGTTGCCCCTGACGATCTCCGACAGCGGCACGTTGAAGCGTTCGGCGATCGCCCCCAGCGAATCCCCCTCCCTGACGACGTAAACGACCATCTCCCGGCTGTCCGCGATGCGGCGGGCCTCTTCGGCCAACCGCGCCGGGAACCCCGCGGCGGAATTCCGGGGCAGGCGCAGCTGGTGCCGGCCCGCTGCCAGGTGGTAGCCCCAGATGTCGGGGTTCAAGTCCTTGATCGTTTTCAGATCGGCGCCGGCCGCACGGGCGACGGCGAGAACCGGGGTTGTTCCCGCGAGCTCGACCGTGGCGATCTCCACCGCCGGAGGGGTATAGAGATCATCCGGTTCCAGGTGGAACCCATAGCGGCCCGGGTCGGAGAGGATCAGCTTCGCGGCCAGGATCCGGAAGAGATAGCGCTGGGTCTCGAGCGAGAGATAGAGGCGGTAGTAATCGCGGGTCTGCTGGGCGGCGATTTCTTTTTTCAGGCCGTTTTCCCCCATGTTGTAGGCGGCCGTGGCCAGCGTCCAGGAGCCGAACATCCCGTAAAGTTCCTTGAGGTAGGCGACGGCGGCCTGGGTCGCGTCGGCAAGGTTGCGGCGCTGGTCTTTCTCGGAATCGACTCTCAGCCCATACGTGCGGCCGGTGGGGGCCATGAACTGCCAGAACCCCATCGCCCCCTTGGGTGAGCCGGCATGCGGCCGCAGGGAGCTCTCCGCGATCGGGATGTACTTCAAGTCCGCCGGTAGGCCGTTTTCCTTCAGGGCGGTCTCGATCACGTCCATGTGCTGGCCGGAGCGCTTCATCCACAAAATGACCATGGGGGCGTCCCAGAGCACGAGCAGCATTTCGCGCTCCATGCGCTCGCGCACATCCGGGTCATCCAGGGGCACCGGCTCGCCGCAGAAATCGAGCGGGCCCCGGACGCGGGCGGCTTCGATCAGGGGTCTGAAATCGAGGACCGGGGGGCTCGGCGCCGGTTGCGCGGCGGCGCCTGGCGCTGCACACAGTGCGGCCAGCACGACGGCGGCCACGGTTTTCACGCACGTAAGCATCACTGCCTTCCGGAGCGGCTCACGCCCGCATGGCGCTGTAGATGGTCCAGGTCCCGACCACCAGGAAAAAGATCCCGGCACCGATCTTGATGGTGGCCGGCGAAACGACGCGACTCACCCCGGCGCCGAGCAGCACGGCGATGAGCGAGCTCAGCACCAGCGCCCCGGCGGAGCCCAGAAACACCGAAAGCCGGGAATCGTCGCAGTCGGCGGAGAAGCAGAGGGTGGCGAGCTGGGTCTTGTCGCCCAGTTCCGCCAGGAATACCAGCCCGAAGGTCGTCAACAGAAGCTTGATGTCCATCCAGTCCCTTTCAGCGGCGTATCCGACGAGGTGGCGGGCGGTGTTGATTCATGCCGGGCGACCCGGATGCCGCGGGTGATGCGGGCATTGCTCACAGCGCCCGCAGATATTCGGGTTTGAGTGAGACCTCGCCCCCGAGCGCCCGGTCGATCAGCGCCAGGACGGCGGGTTTGTCCCGGGGCAGGCGCGCCTTGATGGGCAGGTAGTTGGAGGCGTGGTTCGCGTGGAAGAGCCCTTGGGAGAGATGGGTTTCAGCGATCATCGTGCGCAGCTCGGCGAGCATCTCCGCCGGCTCAAGCAACGGAAAGCGTCCCGCCTGCCACTCTGCGTGGAGCGGGGTCCCGGGGATCAGCATCAGGCTCAGGGCGCCGACATAGTCCGGATCGATCTCCGAGAGCACCCGGCCGGTCTCCCGCGCGTGCACCGCGGAGCGCTCCCGCCCGGCAATCCCCAACAACACCGTGAGCGAGAGCTTGAAACCGGCATCGCGGGCTTTTCGGCCCATGACGGTCATCGTGCGGGAATCGGCCCCCTTCTTGATGCGTGCGAGGGTCTCGTCGTCGCCCGATTCGAGCCCCATGTAGAGAATCCCCAGGCCGAGCGCCCGCAGCTCACTCAGCTCCTCCGGGCGTTTGAGCTTGAGGCTCTTCGCGTTGGCATAGGCCCCGACGCGGGTCACCCAGGGCAGCTCGGTGCGGATCGTCTGGAGAATGGAGGCGAGCCGGGACTGAGGGATGATCAGCGCGTCGCCGTCGCACAGAAAGACCCGCCGTTGCCGCCGGCAGTGCGTCGCCGCGAAGCGGATGTCCTCCCGGATCACCTCGTCGGATTTGATGCGGAACCGCTCGCCGCGGTAGGTGCCGCAGAAGGTGCACATGTTGCGCGAGCAGCCGACGGTGACCTGGAGCAGGATGCTGTTGGCCTCGCTCGGCGGCCGGATGATATTGCCCTCGTAGTGCATCAGTTCTCAGGCCGCGCCCGGATCGGCGGGCGCCTCTTCCGCTGCGCGCGGACAATCCAGGTTGCGCGGATCGCCTTGCAGGTACTCGTAAAGTCGGCCGGAGTAGCCGCACTGGATGGCGTCGCGGATCCGGGACATGAGGTACTCTTTTAGGGCCGCCTCCCCGTCGATCCGCAGGCGAAAGGCCAGAAGGCGCTGGAGGTCCACGTCGTAGCGGTCCCGGTCGGGCACCATCCGCAGGATGTTCTCCAGCGAGGCCCGCAGCGGATCGCCCAGCTTTTCGATGGCTATGATTTTTGCCGTCATCGCTCCCACCCCGTGCCGGATACGGTCGGCTACTGGTTGCCGAAGCCGTTCTGGCCCCCGCAGTCGGGACACTCCCAGGTGATGCCGTTGCAGGACATGCCCCAGAGGTTTTCGTTCATGCAAACCTGGCAGATCTTGAAGCCGCAGCGGCAGCGCCAGCAGAAGAGAAACGTCCCGCGGCAACAGTCGCAGGCGACCTCGCGCCCCACCCGGTGCTTACGCCGGTAGGCCGATGGTTCCGAAGAGCCGCTCATGATCCTTCTTGATGCAGCGGTCCATGACCACGTCGATGCCGGCCGCCGTCAAGCGCTCGGCCGCCTCCCGGTTCGCGATCCCCTCCTGCATCCAGAACACTTTCGGTTTAAGGCGGAGCGCCTCCTCGGCATGGGGCGGGATCTGATCCGGACTGCGGAACACGTCCACGATGTCCACCGGCTCGGTCACCTCGTCCAGGGTCGCGAAAACCTTTTCACCCAGGATTTCCGTTTGGGCGGGGCGCACGGGAATGATGCGGTAGCCATGGGCCTTCAGGTACTCCGCGACCTGGTAGGAGTCCCGCCCCGGCTTGGGGCTGAGCCCTATTACAGCCACGGTTTTCGCGCGCGCGAGCAGCCGGCGGATGCGCTCATCGTCGCTGATGATCTCTCCCTGTGACATCGAGACCTCTTCTTGTAGCCCACTGGATAGAGTGTTATAGACGAAGCGATCGGTAGAACCGAAACTTTAATGCAACCCCCGCCGGGTGTCAATCGCCGGCCGTCGCGCCGGGTGCCCCTGCGCCGAGACCCGTGAGGTTATGACCCGACCACGTACCGTTTTTCTTATCGACGGCTCGGCCTACATCCACCGCGCCTTCCACGCCATCGCGGGCCTTACCAACTCCCGCGGCATGCCCACCAATGCCGTCTTCGGCTTCACACGCATGCTGATCAAGCTCATGGAGGACCGGCGCCCGGAATATGCGGCCATGGTGTTCGATGCCCGCGGCCCCACGTTCCGCCACGCCATCTTTGCCGATTACAAGGCCAACCGCCCGCCGATGCCCGAGGAGCTATCCGTTCAGATCCCCCTCATCAAACGGGTCACCGCCGCCTATCGGCTGCCGGTGGTCGAACTGCCGGGCTACGAGGCGGACGACGTGATCGGGACGCTCGCCCGGCGGCTGGAGGCGCAGGGGTATGCCGTGGTCATGGTGACCGGCGACAAGGACTATGTCCAGCTGGTCGGCGACCAGACGAGCATTTGGGACCCCATGAAGGATGCGACCACGGACCTCGCCTCGGTGCGGGCGACCCTGGGGGTCGAGCCGGCGCAGATGGTGGAGGTGATGGGGCTTTCGGGCGATGCCACGGACAACATCCCCGGCGTCCCGGGGATCGGGCCCAAGACCGCGCTCGAGCTCATCCGCGCCCACGGGTCCCTTGAAACCCTCTATGCGAACCTGCCGGCCGTCGCCCGTCCTAAATTGCGGGAGAAGCTCGAAGCCTTCCGGGAGCAGGCCTTCCTGAGCCGCCGGCTGGCGGCCATCGATACCCGGGCGCCCGTGGCGCTGGAGACGGCCTGTCTCCGGCTGCCCGGTCCCGACCCCCAGGCCCTGGGGGCGCTCTTCAGGGAGCTGGAATTCCGGCAGCTCCAGCACGCCGTGCCTAAGGCGGCGGATCTGAGCGCCAAAGACTACCGCCTCGTGCTTGACCCGGCGGCGCTCGCGGAGCTGATCGATCAGCTGCACGGGGCGGATCTCGTCGCGATCGACACCGAGACGACCGCCGCCGACCCCATGCGCGCCGAGCTGGTCGGCATCTCCGTGGCCGTGCGCTCGGATCAGGCCTTCTACATCCCCTGCGGCCACTTCTACCTTGGCGCCCCCCAACAGTTGGAGCGCACCTTCGTCCTCAAGCAGCTCACGCCGCTGCTGCAGGACGAAGGACTCAAGAAAGTCGGCCAGAACATCAAATACGACTGGATCGTGCTCGCCCGCCACGGCGTCGAGCTGGAGGGGGTGGTGTTCGACACCATGCTGGCCTCCTACCTGCTCGACCCCTCCAAGCGCGCCCACAACCTGGACCAGATCGCCCTGGATTTCCTCGATCATAAGACCATCTCCTTCGAGGAGGTGGTGGGTCGGAAAAAGGACCGTCCCACCTTCGCGCAGGTCCCCCTCGAGGAGGCGGTCCCTTACGCCTGCGAGGATGCCGACATCACCCGACAGGCCCATGCGGTGCTCGAGCCGCTGCTGGAGGAGCTTGGGTTGACCGATCTCATGGGCACGGTGGAGGTGCCGCTTATCCCGGTGTTGAAGCGCATGGAGATGCGGGGGGTCGCGGTGGACGTCGGCCGGCTGCGCCGCCTCTCCACGCACTTCGAAAAGGAGCTCGCAGCCCTCGAGGAGACCATCACCGGGCTAGCCGGCGAGCGCTTCAACATCCACTCCAGCCAGCAGCTGGGCGCCATTCTCTTCGATAAGCTCAAGCTGCCGGTCCAGAAAAAGACCAAGAAGAAAACCGCCTACTCGACCGACGTGGATGTCCTCATGTCGCTGGCGAAGCATCACGAGCTTCCGGCCATGGTGCTCAAGCACCGGACCCTCGCCAAGCTCAAGTCCACCTACGCCGACGCCCTGATCGACCTGATCCACCCCGAGACCGGGCGGATTCACACCTCTTACCACCAGACGGTGACCGCCACTGGGCGGCTTTCCAGCTCGGACCCCAACCTTCAAAACATCCCCATCCGCACCGCGGAGGGACTCGAAATTCGCCGCACCTTCGTGCCGCGCGAGGGGTGGCGGCTGCTATCGGTCGACTACTCGCAGGTCGAGCTGCGCATCCTGGCGCACTATTCGGGCGACCCGCTCCTGATCCAGGCCTTCCGCGACGAGGAGGACATCCACACCCGCACGGCCTCCGAGGTCTTCGAGGTCCCGCCCGCGCAGGTGAGCCCCGAGCTGCGCCGCCAGGCCAAGGCGATCAACTTCGGCATCATCTACGGCATGAGCGCCTTCGGGTTGGCCCGGCAGCTCGATATCGGCCAGAAGATGGCCAAGGTCTACATCGACCATTACTTCGGGCGCTATCCTGGCGTTAAGCGCTTCATGGAGAGCGCCATCGAGGAGGCGCGGCGTACCGGGAAAACGAGCACACTGCTCGGCCGGATCCGGCTCCTGCCGGAGATCGGCAGCGCCAACCCGATGGTGCGCCAGGCGGCCGAGCGCACCGCCATCAACACCCCCATCCAGGGCACGGCGGCCGACCTGATCAAGGTCGCCATGATCCGCATCGACGAGGCCCTCGCCCGCAAGGGGTTGGCGGCTGCGATGCTGTTAACGGTCCACGACGAGCTGGTATTCGAGGCCCCGCCCGAGGAAGTGGGGCAGGTGTCGGCGCTGGTGGCCGGGATCATGGAGGGGGTCTGGGCGCTGAAGGTGCCGCTCAAGGTCAACGTGGCTGCGGGCGCCAACTGGGCCGAGGCGCACTGAGCGGAGCCTTCAGTGAAAGGCTGAAGGGGAGTGCGTCAGCGCTTCCCGCCCGGGGCCTTCGGTGGGGTGGGGGCCTTTGGTTCCGGCGCTTTCTCCGGCAGCCGGACATGGGCTTTCACCGTGTCGTCCACTGCCTTGTAAATACCGTGGAAGGCCTCGGCAAAGCCGCCGGGCGAAAGCCGGCCGCATTCGATGAATTTGATGACCACTTCTTTGGCGGTTTTGAGGACCTGCTCGTCGATGGATCCCATGCGCCTTTCTCCTGTCCGGGGACGGCCCCTGGCCGGGTCCGCAGCCTGTGGGCTAACAGAAAGATCCCGGGCTGTCAACCGCGGCCCGGCCGCGATGGGCGCGGGTCCGGCGGGTTTGACATCCAAATCGGGTTCCTGTTAAGGTACCACGCATATGGCGACTGCGCTCAACCCTCTTGCTCTCCGGCGGTTTCCTCCGGCCCCGGCCCTGCTCCTGCTGCTGGTCTGCCTGGTCGGGGCCGTGACCGGCTGTACGACCGCCAAGAAATCGGTCGAAAAAGTGGCGGAAGTCTCGCGCGGCGCGTGGGACGGAATTCTGCCGGGGAAAGGCAGTGCCGCCGGCCGCAGCGTCGTTCTGCTTGCTGTCGAGACCGGGATGCTCGGGGTACAACCCGGTTTCCGAGACGAGTTTGCGCAGCGCTTTCCGCCCCGGATCGTGAGCGAGTGCGCCGGGGTGCGGTTCGATACCCGGCTCGCGGAGGGCCTCAAGGTGCCGCCGCGGATTGCGTCCGGCCTCATCGACGGCTATGCCCTGGCGATGATCGGCCGCCGGCAGGGGGTGGATGTCTTTCTGGTCGGCACCCTGATGGACGTCAATCTGGACGAGGAGCCCACCGGGTTCTGGCTCTGGAAGGACACCCGTTACTGGATCCGGGCCGTGATACGCCTTGAAATCGTCGATTCGGCCTCCGGGGCGAAGATCCTCGACGAGAGCCTGAAAGAGGCGATGGAGATCGACAGTTTGCAGTATGAATCGCTGCAGCAGTCGCAGCCCATCCGCCTTGCGGATTTTCACCCGGCGATGGAGCGGATGTTGCAAAAAGGTGCCCGTCGCGTGTGCCAGACCCTGCGCGAGCGTCCCTGGCAGGCGTTTGTCGTTGCTGCTGATGCCGGCGTGATCGAGCTCTCGGCCGGAAGCGCATCGGGCCTTGCGGCCGGCCGGGTGATAGAGGTCTTCGGCCTCGGCACCGTCATGACGAGCAAGGACGGCCAGCGCTTCATCCCCATCGGCGAGAAACTCGGCGAGGCCACCGTGTTGGAGGTTACCCCGGAGCGCGCGCGCGCCGGCTTCGATCGCTGGGAGTCGGTGCAAAACGGCGGAACGGTGCGGATCAAGAAGTAGCTCGTGCCGATCGGCCGCGATCGAACTCCTCGATCAGGTCGTTGGCCTGATCCACCGAGCGGATATCCTTTGCCGCGCCCCGCAGCACGGCGCCGCCGCGAACCCCCTTCGTGAACCACCCCAGCCGGTGGCGCATCAGCGCACAGGCGGTGTCCGTCCCGAAGCAGCTCACCGAGAGTTCCAGGTAGCGCCGCATGACGCGCCGCCGCTCGCCGGCCGCCTCCGGTGAGGGAGGCTCTCCCCGCAGCATCCGTCCAATCTCCGTGAAGATCCGCGGGTAGCCGATCGCCCGGCGGCCGACCATGACGGCATCGCAGCCGGTCTCAGCGAGCATCCGGGCGGCGTCCTCGGCGCAGAAGACATCCCCGTTGCCGATGATCGGAATCGCGAGCTCCCGTTTCAGCGCGGCGATGACGCCCCACTCGGCGCGGCCGCTGAACTTCTGGGCCGCCGTGCGCGGGTGGATCGTGACCGCGTCCACCCCGCAGCCTTCGGCCAGCTTGCCGATCGCAAGGGCCTGGGCGGCGGAGCGCTCCCAACCGCTGCGCAGCTTGATGGTGAGCGGGATGCGCACCGCCTGGCGGACCGCCGTCAGCAGCGCCTCGGCCCGCGGCGGGTCCCGCATTAGGGCCGCTCCGGCGCCGGTCTTCACCACTTTCTTCACGGCGCAGCCGAAATTGATGTCCAGCACATCCGCCCCGGCCGCCGCCACCATGGCGGCCGCCGCCGCCATCCGCGCCGGGTCGCAGCCGAAGAGCTGAACCGCAAGGGGCCTTTCCGCCGGCAGGCTGCGCAGGAGCGCGGCGCTGTTGGGAGACCCGTGCACGAGTCCGTCGGCGCTGACCATCTCGGAAAAGACGAGGACGCAGCCGGCCTCGCGCGCGAGCAGGCGGAAGGGCATGTTGGTTATCCCGGCCAGCGGCGCGAGGATGGCGCCCGTTTCGAGCGTGAGCGCGCCGATCTTCATCGGGGTGATCGTTCCCGGCGCGTCCGGGGGACTTTCGCTCGGCGCTGACCGTCGGTGGGCTGATGACCGCTTCTATGGGGTTGCATAGCAGTAGAGGCACCCGTGGCGGCAGGGGTGGAGCGAATAGGAGCCGATGTCGACCGACACGCGGCATTCGCAGCCGGCCCGGGTCCGCTGCCCGCGGTCCCGTTTCAGCGAGAGGCGCCCGCCGTGAAGCGCCATCAAAAAATCGTTCGGGATGCAGGCCCCGGCGGTGATCCTGGACCCGCGGGGCAGGGCCTCGAGAAGCTCCTTTTCGCAGCAGGTGAAGAGGCCTACCCCCTGCGCCGCCAGGACCCCCTGCATGCCGAGCAGGGTCTTCACCTGCTGCATCCGGTTGGGCGCTACGAAGGCAAACCCCGGCCGCCGCGCCGCGCGGCGGGTTACCTTGGCATATGGGTCCATGAAACTGGCGGTGCAGCGCCGGATGCCGCAGGCGGCGGCGAAGGCGGCGATGTGCGGCAGGTCGTCGAGATTGTCGCGGAGCGGGCCCGCCCCTTCGCGGAACCAGCAGACGGGGTCGAACCGCCAGTTCACCGCCTGCGGGCCATGGTCGGCGCAGAGGCGGCGGAGCTGGTTCAGCCGCTCCGCGAGCGACGGGAGGTTCGGCTCGAGAACCCGGCACTCGGAGTTGATCGTGAACTGAAAGAAGAGGCGGTAGCCCATCTGCTCCAGGCGCCGGCCGCAGCCGTCCGCGAGGAAGGGACCGAAGTTCTTCGACCAGAAGACGATCACGCGCACCGGCGGGGCGGTGGCCGGCACCCGCCGGGTCTTGCGGGTGTAAGGGTGGACGACCTCGAACTCCCCCCGAGCGATGCCCTCCATGAACCAGGGCATGTGGAAGGCCGGGATGTCGGTGCGGCGGGAGGCGGAGAGGACGATCTCGTGCACGGTGCGCAGTTTACTTCTTTTTGAGGCCGGCCAGCGGGATCACCTTGGCCCCGGCCGGCTCCCGGGCCGGTGACGGGGGCTCGGTCGGGGTCTTGGGGAGAGGGGGCTCCTCGGGGACCACCACCTTCTCCAGGCGCATGCGCTTGCCGTTCATGGTGAACTCGCCCCCGTCGATATAAGCGTCCCTCAGGATCCAGGTGACGAGTTGGAGCGGGACCTGGAGCATCAGCAGCTTCACGTGGTACCAGTTGGGCTTGTGGTCGGCGGTAATGGCCTCGATGCGCGCAAACGTAAGGGGTTTGTCCTCGAAGTGGATCAAGACGATGTCGTTTTCGACCGCCATCGCAACTCCTCAGGTGGCCAAGCCGGTTGGATAAAAACAAGCATCAGGCTGTCCGCCAATCTTGTCAATCGTCTCGAAATTGAATTGACATGGTTCGTAAAATCTCCCCTTGCCCCTCTTTGTCAAAGAGGGGTTTTCCCTCCCTTTGAAAAAGGGGGGCCGGGAGGGATTTTCAGGCAATGTCCTGACAATTACGAGACCGTTAATAACCACCTGCTAAGGGATCTGCCGCTTCCGGCCGATCGAAAGGGCATGGATCGGGATCAGGATGTCGGCGAGTGTTTTGATTTTTTGAATCGAGTCGTAGGCGTCCGCCAGGTTGATGTGAACCCCCGGGGCGACGGCCGGCCCCGTGGCCGGAAAGTTTTTTTCGTTGCAGCAGAACCCGGAGATGACCGCCCGCCCGGCGGCGGTGCGCACGGCGACGGACTGGCCGCCCACGGTGTGCCCGGGCGAGAAGATCACGTCGATGCCTTCAAGGATCGTGGCGTCGCCCTCCACCTGGACAACGTTCAGACCGTCCAGAATGTCGGGGTAGTAGCGGTGGTCCACCGGGTGGGGGTCCTGGAGGAACTCGAACTCGGTCCGCTGGACGTAGATCTGTGCATTCGGGCATTTGGCGTCGTTCTCGCAATGGTCGTTGTGCAGGTGGGTGTGGATGATCATGTCCACCCCCTCCGGCCGGAGGCCGACTGCGGCCAGGGCCTCCTCGAACTCCAGCAGCGGGAAGCCGCAGGCCGCCTCGGCACCGGGGGGAACGACGAACTGGTCCAGCCCCGTGTCCACCAGGATGGTCCGATCCCCCCCCTGGAGGTAAAAGGCGTAGATCGGTAGCAGGATGCGTTTGCCGTAATCGCGCAGGTAAGTCATCACGCCCTGGTCGGTCTCGTTGATCCCCACCGCCAAGGGGTGAATGGTATACTCGGTCATGGGAAATTTCCGAAACGTATTTTAAACTTCGTCGAGGGGCAAGGATCGATCCGGCATGCCGCGCCTTCAGTTTTTTGATTTTCTGCCGATAGTATACTAAAATTGGAGCATACGCAAAACGATAAAGATCATTGCGAGGTGACCGGCATGAGAATACGGGTATGGGGTGTGACGAGTCTGCTGATGGCGCTGGCCGTTCTGGCCGGGGTGGTGCTTTTGCCGCTTTCGGCCGCGGCTGCCGGCAAATCCGCTGGCGCCGGGGAGACGCCCCGCACCGCCGAGGAGTGGTTCCGCCGCGGGGCCCTGGTATCCACCTACGGGAATTACCCCGGCGCGGTGCGTGCGTTTTCAAAGGCGATCGCGCTGGACCCCCACCACGGCGGCGCCTGGTTCTCGCAAGGGGTGGCCTACGGCCAGATGGGGAACTTCGACAAGGCCCTCGAGGACATCAACCGGGCCATCTCCCTGGAGCCGAATAACGGCATCTATCGCTACGGCCGGGGCCGGGTCCATCTGCTCGCCGGGGACCCGGCGGCGGCTATGCAGGATTTCAAACGGGCGGCCGATCTGGGCGACGAGGACGCCCAGGACTTCCTGAAGAAAAACCCGCAGTAGCCGCACCCCTCTTCACCCCCCTTTGACAACGGGGGGTGAGGGGATATCACGCCATGATCACCGCCTCCGAGTTGCGGCCGTCGATCTTGATCGTCAGAGGGGCCTCCAGCCTCACATGCCGCAGGTGGCCGGTTGTCGTCGCCGGTGGCTGCGCCGCCAGCCATTCCCAGTCGACAAATCCCCCCCCGCTCTCCGAGGCCGTCAGGTAGCTGATGTCCAGAGAGGTGATGTTGTGAAAGAAGTGCGACCCCTGAGAGGGGTCCGCCCGCAGGCTGGCCGCGGTCGTCTCCACCATGGCGCGCACGCCGGAGATGTCGGTCCACTTCACGGGAATCCCCAGCCAGCGGTCGGCCGAGCCCCAGCGCCCCGGGCCGATCAGGAGATAGCGACGGTTCTCGGCCGAGAGTTGCTTGTTTAAACGGCCCACTTCGGCGGCGATCTCAACGGTGCGTGCAAGGTCGAAGGTCTGCGGGTCGACGAAGATGATATCGGAGATCTCGCCGACCAGCCCGTTGCCCAGCGCCAAGGGGGAGTAACAGAACGCACGGGCGCGGTCCTCGGGCGTGATCCGGATGTCGCGTTTCTGTCGGGCGACCGCCATCGGGCGGATCTGCAAGAGGTCGAAGATCGGCTTCGGCACGGCAAACGGGTTCACCGCGAACTCGATCTCCACCGCGCAACCCATGCCCCGGCGCCCCACCTCGAGGATGTCCGCCAGGATCTCCGCCAGGGGGAAGGCGCGGTGCTTGAGGATCCCGGCGAAGGTGACCACCGGGACCCCGCCGTTCTGGAACCCGTCACGGATCCGGTGCTCCTGCGGGAAATAGGTACTCGCCATCGCCTGCACGCAGGCCGAGGCGTGAAAATCGTCCACGGCCAGGCGCGCCAGGGTGGGGTCCTCCTCGCAGCTCAGGTCTTCAGGAAAATCCTTGAGCTTCAACGCGTAGAAGAAGCGCTGGGCGTTTTTCAGTATGTCGTCCACGGTCGAGAACTGGGGCATGAACTGCGGGTATCTGGGCGAGAAGCGCAGCGAAGTCCCGCCCTCCACCACGGTTTTCCCCAAGCCGAACGCAATGTGGGCGATCCCCTCCTCGGGTTTCATGTGGGCGATCGGGTAGAAGTTGTAGGATTGCACGACCCCCGACAGGGCCGGATAAAAATAATCCCCGCAGACCTGACCGGTCACCTGCTGGACGACCACCGCCATTTTCTCCTCTTCGATGCGGTGGGAGGTGCTGCGGGCGAAGGCTTTCGGGCTTTCAAAGTAGGTGGAGGCATAGACCAGCTTGACGGCGCTCACCAGCCGCTCGAGCCGCACCGCCCGGTCGGGCTGGTTGTTGGGCAGCATGACCGTGCGGTAAATCCCGGCGAACGGCTGAAACTGCGCGTCCTCCAGGAGGCTCGACGAGCGCACGGCGAGCGGGCAGAGGGTGTTATCCAGCAGGGCGGCCAGGCTTTGGGTAAGCCAGGGCGGTAACCGTGCGGCCATGAATGCCGCGGCGATCTCCCGGTCGCCGGTCTCGCGCGTGGCGAAATCTCTTAGGCGGTTGTCGCCGACGAAGGCGTCGAAGCCTTCCGTGGAGAGGGCGAGCGTCTTGGGGATGCGGATCTCCACCCCCGGGTGCCGGGCCTGTAGGTCCGGCTGCTGGCGCAGCAGGGTGGAGATGAAGGCAAGCCCGCGGGCCTTGCCGCCGAGCGAGCCGCGGCCGACTTTAACGAAATCCGCCTCCGGGTCGTGGCGGCCGGGGGCCCACTCGGTGATGATGCCCTTTTGGCGCCGCCTGCGGCGCTCGGCGATGCACCGCACCAGGTACTCCTTCAGCACTCCCGTGGTGGGAAAGTCGCTCGCCTTGAGCGGTTTGAGCTTTGAGGCCAGCATGACCTCGGAGCGGGCCATGAACCAGGTGGAAAAATGGTTGCGCCGGGCATGGTAGTCCACGGAAGCGTCCGGGATCCCGGGCAAGAGCTTTTCCATTGTCCTCAGATCGGAGGCGCGGGCGATTTCAGGGCCCTCCGGCAGGCGGAAGACAAAGTCCCCGAAACCGAGATAGGCTCTGAAAAAGTCGTGGATCTCGGCGTTCAGGGTCGGCGAGTTTTTGTTGAGGAAGACCGCCGGGATGCCCCGGGCGCGCTCGCGGTTGGCCTCCTCCGAGCTCAGGTTGAGCAGCGGCAGGTCGGGATTCTCGGCGCGGACGGTGGCCAGCAGCGAGAAACCGGCGGTTTCGTCCAGGACGCCGTTGCGCGGGAAACGCACGTCGGAGAGCACCCCCAAGAGATAGGGCCGGTAGCGGCGGTAGAGCTCCATGGCCTCTTCGTAGGTTTCGGCCACCAGGATCTTGGGCCGTGCCCGCATGCGGAAGATGCGGTGCTCGTCATTGACCGACTCCTCCATGGCCGCCTGGGTCTGGCTGACGATCTGTTTGTAGAGAATGGGCAGCAGCGCGGAGTAGTGAAGGGGGGAGTCCTCGACCGCGATGAGGACCCGCACTTTGGCGCGCTCGGTGTCGTGGGCCACGTTCAGGCGGTCTTCGAGGTTCTTGATCAGGGCGAGCAGCAGGTCGGAGTTTCCCTGCCAGACGTAGACCCGGTCGATGGCGCTGCGGTCGGCGGCCGTGTGGTCCAGGATCTGCTGGCCGGTCTTGTGCACCAGCAGGAAGACCGGCAGCTCCGGGAAACTGTCCTTGATCGTGCGGCCCAGGGCATAGGCGTCCGTGTCGTCCACGAGTGGCATGGTGATGACGAGATCGAACTTCTTGCGCCGCAGGGCGTCGAGCGCCTCGGCCGAGGTGGAGACCCAGGTGAGCATCGGGGGCCGGGAGAGGTTCAGGCCGCGGTATTCGTGGATGATGCGTTCGGCGAGCCGGCCTTCCTCCTCCATGATAAAGGCTTCATACGGGCTGCTGACCAGCAGGATGTCGGTTACCTTGCGTGCCATGAGTTCGTGAAAGACCTTGAAGGAGAGGTCGAACTCGTCTTGGCCGGGGTGTGGCGGGGATGTCGGGTTCATGGGGTTCTCCAGGGGTTCCGGTTGCCGCTGCGCCCCCCTTATAAGCCGGTGCGTGCGCAATTTCAAGGAAGCGGGGCCGTGTCGACCCGCGCCCCCTGGCGCGAGTCGCGCCGCTCGAGCTCGGCCTGGATCAGCGCCAGGGTCGCCGCCTTGTTTCGGCACCAGGCGGGCGCCACAAGCTCCTCCGGGTGGGGGTCCCCGGTCAGGCGCTGAATCACCACCGTACCGGGGATGCGTTCGAGCACATCGCAGGCGAGCGCGACGTATTGCCGCTGTTCCAGGCAACGGTAGGCGCCGCTCTGGTAGAGGGCTTCCATGGGTGTGCTCTTGACCACGTAGAGCGCGTGCAGCTTGAGCCCGTCGATGCCGGCGGCGGCCAAACGGTCGGCCGTGTGGAGCATGTCCGCGCGCGTCTCCCCCGGCAGACCTAATATCACGTGGGCGCAGGCCCGGATCCCGCGGCGGCGGGTGGCCGCGACCGCCTCGAAAAAACAGGCGGCGTCGTGGCCCCGGTTGATGCGCGCGAGGGTTTCGTCCCGGGCGGACTGCAGCCCGTATTCGACCCAGATCAGCCACCGGCGGGCGTAGTCCTCGAGCAGCTCCAGCACCGGACCCGAGACGCAGTCCGGCCGGGTGCCGATGGAAAGGCCCACGATGTCCGGTACTGCGAGGGCCTCGTCGTAGAGCGCCTTGAGGACGGGCACCGGGGCGTAGGTGTTGGAGAAGGACTGGAAATAGGCGATGAATTTCCGGGCCCCGTAGCGGCGTTCGAGCGCCCGCTTGCCTTCGGCCAGCTGGGTGGTGATCGACAGCCCGCGGCCGTGGGCGCCGGTGCCCGAACCGCGGGCGTTGCAGTAGATGCAGCCGCCGGTGGCCAGGCGGCCGTCGCGGTTGGGGCAGGCAAGACCTGCGTCGACGGTGATCTTTTGGACCCGGCAGCCGAACTGGCCGCGCAGGTGGGCGGCCAAATCGTTGTAACGCTTCTGCGGGGCGGCTTGACCCGTCACACCGGCACCTCTATAATGCGCTTGCCGCAGGCGGCGATAGGGATGCGTCTATCGCCCGAAGCTCCGGGCGGCCTTCATGTACCACGGTCGGACAGCTCCGCGCAATCGGGTGGGACCTTCACCTACATGAGTTTTTCTTCCCCCGCATACGACCTGATCGTGGTCGGCGCCGGCCATGCCGGCTGCGAAGCCGCTCTGGCGGCGGCCCGCATGGGGTGCCGCGTGCTCTTGCTCGCGATCGACCTCGACAAGATCGCCGCGATGCCCTGCAGCCCCTCCATCGGCGGCATGGCCAAGGGCCAGCTCGTCAAGGAGATCGACGCCCTGGGCGGGGAGATGGCCAGGGTCACCGACCGCACCGCCATCCAGTACCGCACCCTGAACACCCGCAAGGGGCCCGCCGTCCAGTCCAGCCGAACCCAAAACGACAAGAAGCGCTACCACATGGCCATGAAGTCGGTGGTCGAGTCCCAGCCCGGTCTCGAGCTCAAGCAGGCGCTCGTGGAGCGGCTGGTGGTGGAGGGCGGGGCGGTGGTCGGGGTCGAGGACCACACCGGATACGGCTATGCCGCCCGCGCCGTCGTACTGGCCACGGGCACTTTCCTGAGCGGTCTCGTTCATATCGGGTTCCGGTCGATCCCCGCGGGCCGGGCGGGCGAGTTCGCCTCCTACGGCTTGCCGGCCCACCTCCGCGAACTCGGCTTCGAGCTGGGCCGGCTCAAAACCGGGACCCCGCCGCGCCTACGCCGCACCAGCATCGATTTTTCACGGTTCACCGCCCAAGCCGGCGACCCCGCGCCCACCCCCTTCTCGCACTTCACGCAAACACCCCGGTTGCCCCAGCTGCCGAGCTTCATCGGCCACACGGGTCCGGCCACCCATGCGATCCTGCGCCGGAACCTCCATCGTTCAGCGCTCTACGGGGGGATGATCCAGGGGACTTCGGCCCGCTACTGCCCCTCCTTCGAGGACAAAATCGTCAAGTTTCCCGAGAAGGAGCGCCACCAGATCATCCTGGAGCCCGAGGGGCTGGACACCGAGGAGATCTATGCCTCCGGTCTGGGCAACAGCCTCCCGCTGGAGGTCCAGGTGGAGCTGGTGCGCTCGGTGGCGGGGCTCGAGCAGGCCGAGATCATGCGGCCGGCCTATGCCATCGAATACGACTACGTCAACCCCATCCAGCTCAAGACCACGCTCGAGACCCGGCGGATCGGCGGACTCTTTCTGGCCGGCCAGATCAACGGCACCTCGGGCTACGAGGAGGCGGCCGCACAGGGGCTATGGGCCGGGATCAACGCGGCCTGCCGGGTACAGGGGCGACCCGCCTTCGTCCTAGACCGCTCCCAGGCCTACATGGCCGTCATGGTCGACGATCTCGTCACCCGCGGCACCCGCGAACCCTACCGCATGTTCACCTCCCGGGCCGAGTACCGGCTGATGCTGCGCGAGGACAACGCCGATCTGCGCCTGATGGAGATCGGCCACGGCCTCGGCCTGATCGGCGCTGAGACGGTCCGGGAGCTGGGGGAGCGCCGCGGTGGAATTCAGCGGGAGATCGGACGCATCCGGGCGGCCGTCGTCCGCCCCACCCTAGAGACGAATGCCTACCTCGCCAGTCGCGGGTCGGCGCCGCTCATCCACGGGGTGCCGCTCGACCGGCTCCTCAAGCGGGCCGAGCTCGGCTATCCCGCGGTCGAGGCGCTCGCGCCTTCGCCGGATCCGCTCGACC
>JBFYWX010000266.1:0-7804 GCA_041310825.1 Desulfobacteraceae bacterium
CGCACGTTGTCTCAGATCCGTCAGTTCTTTGTGTGTCAACCGTCTCGCATCTTGCTTTTTCATGCCATTTGTATAGCAAGATGAAAGTAAAATGTCAATACTATTTTGCACAGCTTAGTAACCCTGCGTCCGGCCGCGTTTTCAGCCTGAATTTCTCAAACGTTCTGGAATTTATTGATTGCGGTTCCGAGGCGCTTTAAGAAATCCATCTCTCATTATTGGGTGAAGCATAAACCTGGGTTCGACAGTCATAGGCAAACGCTATAATGAAAAACTAAACAATACGGGTGGTTGCGATTAGAGACCGATTCGGCGTGTGTCTATGGATTTAGGGGGTGGTTTCGAGCTTTACAACGGATGTTCCTGGACAGAAAACGTACAACCATCTGAATTAATTGTGTAAGAGGTGAATTTAGGCTATTTACGGTAGACACCTTCAGCTTCGACGATGCTTCCGAAAAAGCGTTGGTTACCCAACCTGAAGGCGGCCCGGAGGACTGCATCGAAGAGGCCATGAGCTCCTGCCCTGTGGAGTGCATTACGTGGGAGGAGGACTGAACCGGCCCCCCCGTCGCCTCTCGGGCAAGCCCTGTCACGGACCCGTGGGGCCGCCGCGCTTGAGGCAAAAGCGCATGGTGGCCGAGGAGGCCGCGCTGCCCAGCGTGAGGCAGACCGCTCCGATCAGGTGGCCGGGAAGGTTCAGGGCGAGGGCGGCCATGCCGCATCCGGCGATCGTTGCCAATAGGGCGGCATGCCCGGTGAGAACCGAAACCGAGCGCCGGAGATAGGCGGCCACTCCCTCGATCTGGGCCCGCAGGGCCACGGCGAGGGGAAAAAACACGAGGGCGGCCGCCGTGCGGCGAACGATTCCCAAGTGCTCGGGGGCCAGGTTCTGGAACCGGACGTAATACAACTCCGCCGCGCCCGGAATGATGAAGGCGAGCGGAATCAGGCCGAGAATCAACCCGGCGATGATCGCAAACTGAAGGGTGCGCCGCCGGAGCGGGTCGCTGGGTGTGAACATGAGGGTCACGGTCTGCATCCGGGTGGCGGCGAAGGCCACCGGGTTAGCCAGCCCCAGCACGAGGTAATAGACCGGTAGCACGATCTCCGGTTCGGGCGCGCGGGCGATGAAAGCGGCCACCCCGATGGTGGCGAGCGACAGGAAATACCCGCCGACCGTCAGCGGCAGGTTGAACCGCAGGATGTCGCGCACCGCCGGCGGCGCTTCCATTCCCTCCGGCAGCTGCCGGATGAAGCGCTGTGCAATCACTCCGGATATGAAGGCTTCCAGCCCTACGGGAAGGGTCAGGGCCACCACGGCCCAGACCGGCCCGACGGCGCCGAACAGGCAGAAGAGGGGCGAGAGAAGGGCCGTGAACGCCACCCGTCCGATGGTTGCCAGGCTGGCGATGCCGGTGGCCTGGCCGACATACATGGCGACAAAATAGGGGATGCGCGAGAAGAACAGCACCTGAAGCGGAAGGCTTGCGATCAGGCTGACCTGGGCCGCGGCCGCCATCGCCGGCGGCAGCCCGATGAGGCGGCCGAAAAGAAGGTGCGAGGCCCAGGGGATGCAGAGCACGGCCTGCACGGCGCCGGCGAGCCCCCCGATGAGGAGGGTTAGGCGGTTGAAGCGGCGGTAGCCTTCGCGGGTGCGGGCATAGACCATGCCGGTCGGGACCAGGCTGATGGCGAACATGCCCAGAAAAAAAACGACCGTGTTCGATTGCGCCAGCCCCGCCAGATCCGAGGGGCCGTTCGGCCCCCGCATCGCCACCATGGCCACCAGGGGATAGCACAGCGACTGAGAGGCCGCCTGCACGGCCAATGGGATGAACAACCGCGTGAGCCGACCGACCGAAGGGACCGCCTGCTCCTCGGTGACACCCGCTGACGCATTCATGGGTTGAAATCGCCCACCAACTGGACTTCCCTCTCAAGGCGCACCCCGAAACGCTCGAAGATGCGCTGCTCGATGCGGGTCATGAGGCGGTAGACGTCCGCCGCGCTGGCGCCGCCAACGTTCAGGATGAACCCGGCGTGTTTGCGGCTGACTTCCGCTCCTCCGATCCGCTCCCCCTTGAGACCGGCGGTCTCGATGAGGGCGCCGGCATAATAGCCGGGCGGCCGCTTGAAGACGCTGCCGCAGGAGGGCGCCTCCAGGGGCTGTTTCTCGGACCGCAGGCGCAGGATCTCCTCCATGCGGGCCGCGAGTGCGCCGGCAGGCTCGGGCTGGAACCGGAACCCGGCCGAGGTGATGACGCCGTCGGCGAGCTGCGTGGCCCGGCGGTATCCGAAATCGATCTGCCCCCGGCCGATCCGCAGCGCGGACCCGTCCAGGCGAAACCCGCGCACCTCCAGCGTGACGGCTTCGATCTCGCGGCCGAACGCGCCGGCGTTCATGCGCAGGGCGCCCCCGATGCTCCCGGGGATGCCCGCCATCAGCTCCATGCCGCCCATCCCGCGCCGTACGGCATCTTGAATCAGGTCCATCCACAGGGTGCCCGCACGGACCTCGGCCTCGCAGCCGCGGAACTCCCACCCGCTCAGGTTCTCGCCGACGTAGAGGGTGATTCCTCTCCAGCCGCGGTCGGAGACCAGGACGTTGGATCCGCGGCCGAGGATGAAGAGGGGGGTCTCGGTCGCGCGCACGGCGTCGATCACCCGCCGGACGGCCGCCTCCGTGTGCGGGGCCGCCCAGAGGTCCGTCGGCCCGCCGATGCGGTAGCTCGTGAAAGGGGCCAGCGGCTTGTGCGCCTCGACGGCAATGTCCCCGGCGGCGGTGATTCTCCGTTCGAGCTCGCGGAGGCCGGCATGTGCAAGCGGAGGTGCCATTCTGGGGCAGGACTAGATCACAACCCCGGTGCGAATGCAATTTCGAGGTGGACGCGGCCGCCGGGATGCACTAAGTTAAAATTCAGGGTTGCGGGATGCCGCCGCGGCCCCATCCGAGAGGTCCCCGAATGGTCGAATGGGTAATTGTGCTGGCGATTAGTTTCGCTGTCTTCGTCCTGTTTTTCCTCGCGTTTCTGCTCAAGCGGCGCTCCAAGGGGGAGCCCGTCGAATTGAAGACCTGCGCCCGCTGCAGCTGCGGCAAGAGCGACGAGTCGGCCTCCGCCCGCGGAAACTGCCGGCAGCACTGAGCGGCGTTGCCTGACCGAGCCTCCGGCCGGCCCCCCCGTTCCGCCCAATCCCCGCCCGCCGCCAAAACCCTGTTAAGCTTACGGCCGGATCGGCCGATAGTGAAATCCAGTCGAGAGGGTTACCGATGGCATGAAGGGGGATACCATCATGGATGCCGAAGAGTTTCTGAACATCATCAGCGAGTGCGACGTGCTCAGGGAGGACATCGATGAGGTCCGGGAGCGGGTTTCTCTGACCCCGTCCGAGGGCAGCAAGCTGGCGAAGGCCTCGGGTCATGTCGACAAGGCCAAGTCCGTCCTGACCGATCTTTTCCCGACGATCCGCGCCCTGAATGAGGAGGTGAAGGAGACGCTCTCCGAGGAGTTGAGCGAACCCGATGCATTCACCGGCTAGCCGATGCGGCCCCCAGTGTTGTGGATATTTCCTCCCAGCGGGTGACGACGGAGGCATCGCGGGTTTTCTCGAAGCTGAAGCGTTGCTCGACCCGTGTGCGGCCCTCGGAGACCACGGCCGCCGAGCCCACTAATGCGGCGATCCGCACGCCCTGGTCCTGCAGGGACCTCAGCAAAGCGCTCCCCTTCCAGGGCAACACGACCGATTCGGGCAGCCCTGCCGGGACGATGCGGGTGCGTGACCAATCGGCGCCGATCCAGCGCGCCGCGTAGACCAGCCGGAAACGCCGGCTGATCGATTCCAGGCTGGTTCGGCAATCCTCGCGCTCGGCGGCGCCCCCCACCACGGACTTGAGCACACTTTCGAGCTCGACCAGAACGGCCTGGTCCACGGCTTCCATCACGAGCAGCCGCCCGTCGCCCCGGCGGCCATCCGAACGAGCTTCTATCGTCAGAAGGCCGGCGCGTTGCGGCGTCACCCGCCGGTAGCCATATCCGTCGGCGCCGGTCATGAGCCGTCCGAGCGGCTCACCGTCCAGTGAAAGGTCAACGAGCTTGCCCCCTTCGGCTGAAAACAGGCCGGAGGTCCGAACAGCGAGATTGACCGGATTTCCGAGGACGCCCACCCGGTCGAAGACGACCACCTGCGCACCCGCCCCGCCGGGTCCGGTGATGACCGCGGCCAGGGTCAGCGCCGCCGCCACGACCCATCGCTGCAGAAATTTCGACAATGCCTCCTCCTTACGCGTTCGAAACGGATTGTGACCAAGATGACGGCATCTGTCAAACGCTCGACGTCTGAGGGGCGGGGGGTGCCGCCGTCCCGGCCCTTGCCAGCCGGTGCGATTTGTTGCTACCATCCCCTCATGATGGATTGGACCGAGCCCCGGAATCTGCGGGAATGGGCCGGCCGCGCCCTCGGCCTCCAGCCGATCGTCGTGGCGATGGTCGTGCTGGCGCTCCTGGTGGTCGAGCTGCGTGTCGACTGGTTGGAGCGGGTGGTGGGGGCCTATCTGGTTACGACCAATTCCGAGCGACCGGAATCCGGTGCGATCTGGGAGAAAGGCCGCAAAACCCAGGTCGCCCGGAGCGCCGTCGAGAAGCTGGCCGCCGATCTCGAAAGCTACCAGCGCGTGGCGCGCAATGCCGGGTCCTTCAACGAGGTCGTCGAGGCGCTCGCGCCCGGCCAGGGGGTCATGCTGTCGACCGAGCATTTTCGGGAGATTTACCGCAAGCTGCCCGCCGGTTTTGCCGCCGAGATGCTCTCGCCCTTCGACCTGCTGCGCCTGATGGCGGAAGGCCAATGGAGCCGCGCCTACTTGGAGCGATCCGCCGACGGCCTGGTGATCTATCTGTTGGAGCCCAACAACCACGTGCTGCGCCAGGTCAAGGTGGGGGCCGCCGCCCTGAGCGCGCTCTCCCGGGGCAGTGCCGCGGCCGGCCGTTCACTGGACGATCTGCCCGATTTCCAGAACCGGATCTACCCGGCTGAGCGCTTTTTCGCGGCCCTGGCATCGCTGCCGGAGGAGGTCCAGCGCGGCCTGATCTCCCAGCCCGAGCGGCTGCTCGAGGTCTCGGGCCGTTTCACCCGGGTGGGGATCTCCGACGAGGCGGTTTCCGGGCGGGTCGACGTCGGCTTCGAAATCCGCGCCGGCGCGGAGCGGCGGGTGGAGCTGGTCCACGCGCAGGACTGGGCGGTCTGGCGGCTGCGGTCGGCCCTGGAAGGCCGGCCCGCGGGAGCGGGGCAGGCATCGAGTTACACGATTCAATGATGGATGACGTCGTAATGAGCCCATTGGCGGCGTGGCGCATTTGCAGCGGGTGGACCTGATGCTGCGGCTCAGGGTGGTGTTCTATGGCGGTTTGCTGCTTCTGGGGGTCGGGGCGACGGTGCTGGTCTTTCTTTTCTTCGTCGTGGTCCGCGACCTGCCCCAGGTGCCCGAGCCGCTCTCCCGGATCATCGAAACCCCGCCGACGGAGATCTATGCCGCCACCGGGGAGCGGATCCTCTTGATCGGCGGGCGCGAGGTCGTACCCCTCAACCGCGTCTCGTCCGTGTTCATCCAGGCGGTCCTCGCCACCGAGGACCACCGGTTTTACGGCCACAGCGGCTTTGACAAGCTGCGCACCTTGAAGGCCTTGTGGGTGACCTTGTTCAGCCCGCACCGGGTGGAGGGCGCCTCGACCATCACCCAGCAGCTCGCCAAAAACCTTTTTTTCAGCTTTCAGCGTACCTATACGCGCAAATTCCGCGAACTGCTCGTGGCGCTGCAGATCGAGTCCCGCTACACGAAGCAGGCGATCCTCGAAGCCTACATCAACCAGATCCCCTTCGGGGTCGGCGCCCACGGCGTGGAGCAGGCGGCCCAGGTCTTTTTCGGAAAACCCGCCCTGCAGCTGACCCTGCCGGAGGCGGCCCTGCTCGCGGGCCTGCCGAAATCCCCGACCCGCTATAACCCCTTCCGCTACTTCGAGCGGGCCAAGGGGCGCCAGAAAGTGGTCCTGGCGCGCATGAGCGCGGTCGGGAACATCACCGCCGAGGAGGCCGAAGGGGCCTGGCAGGCGCCCCTGAACCTGCGTGAGCGGGGCGGGAGCGAGCCTGCCGGGAGCTACTTTCTGGACGTCGTTCTAAAAGAGATCGAGGAGCGTTTCGGTTCCGACGTCGTCCACCACGCGGGGCTGAAGGTCTTCACCACCCTCGACCCCCAGCTCCAGTCCCTGGCCGTGGAATCGGTTCAACAGGGACTCGATCAACTGGACCGGATGCTCGGGGTGCCCGCCCCGGTCGGCGGTCGGTCGGCCGGCCGGCTCCAGGGGGCGCTCGCCGCCGTCGAGGCGCACTCAGGGTCGGTGAGGGCGCTCGTGGGCGGCCGCGACTATGCCGACTCCGAGTTCAACCGCGCGGTCCAATCCCAGCGCCAACCCGGTTCCGGGTTCAAGCCCTTCGTCTATTACGCGGCCCTCGAGACCCTCGGGATGAGCCCGGCCACGGTGCTGGTCGACCGACGGGTGGCGATCCCGGTCGCCGGGCAGCCGCCCTGGTCCCCCCGGAATTTCAGCGGCGAGTTCGAGGGACCGATGATTTTAAAGCGCGGACTGGCCCACAGTGTCAACTCGATCGCCGCCCAGTTGGTGGAGCGGACCGGTCCGGCCGCGGTGGTCGATGTGGCCCGGCGCTGCGGCATCACGAGCCCGCTCGCGCCGGTGCCCTCCCTGGCCCTGGGGACCTCGGGGGTGAGCCCGCTCGAAATGGCCGCGGCCTTCGCCACCCTGGCCGCGGGCGGCATCGCCCATGAGCCCTTCTTCATCCGCCGCGTCGAAGACTTCCAGGGCCGAATTCTGCAGGAGCGCTTGATGACCGGGCGCCGCACCCTGGACCCGGCCATGACGTTTCAGCTCCTCGACATGATGCGTGCGGCCCTTGACGAGGGGACGGCGCGGGTCGTCCGTCAGATGGGCTTCAGCCTGCCGGCGGCCGGCAAAACCGGCACGACCGACGACTTCAACGACGCCTGGTTCACCGGGGTCACACCGACCCTGAGCGTTTCGGTGTGGGTCGGCTATGACCGTGCCTTCAGCATGCGCGACACCCACGGCCGGGGCATCACCGGCGGCCGGGGTGCTGCGCCCATCTGGACCGATTTCATGCGCAAGGCCACCGCGGGAGAGCCGCCGCGGGAGTTCCCCGTGCCCGGGAACATCCGCCTCGTAGCGGTGAACCCGGTTACGGGAGCGGCCCCGGCCCTGTGGGGCGGGCGCAGTATGGAGGTGGCCCTGCGCGAGGGGCAGGCGCGGCCGTCGCTCTTCGCCCCGGACCCCCGCTCCCCGGCCACGGGCGACATCCCGGGATATGTCCGGAACCCCAACTGACGGTGAGGAGGAGATGACGCACTGGCTGCGCCACGCCACGGCCCGGTTGTGGATCACCCTCGTGCTGGGGACCGTGGCCACCCTCGGGCTGATGACGGCGCTGCAGCCGCTGCTTGGCCTGGAGGCGGCGCCCGCGGTGGCGGCGGTTTGGATGATCGCCCTTTTTTTGGTCACGGGCTGGGCGGCCAACCGCCTCGGGCGCTGGCGGGTGCGGCGCCTGCTCAACGCCGCCGAACAGGCGGAGCGGGACGGGTTGAGCGTGGCGGCGGAGGTGCTGTTGAACCGGGCGCTGGCCGTGCTCGACAGCTTCCTCGTCTCGCCGGCCGTGCGCCGCAGGCATCTGGCCGCCCTGCACGCACGCCTGGCTCGCTTCCACCTGACCCGGCTCGACGGCC
>JBFYWX010000298.1:0-5986 GCA_041310825.1 Desulfobacteraceae bacterium
GCCGATCTCCATGCCGGAGAACCCCAGATGGTAGCAGTACAGATTGAAATACGGCAGGTACAGGCCCATCACCCCGAAAAAAAGGAAGTACTGGGACGCGATGGCCAATGACCCGCGCGCGGGGGCTTCCGGCAAGGGTTCCATGCGCTCATCATACGGCATGTCGGCCGGGTTTACAAAATTCGGCCGACATGCTACTTTCTACTCAATGAGTGCGTTTCGGCGTTATCCTGAAAAAGCAGGCGGGTTCGGGGGGCGCTGCCGCCCGGGAGGCGGCTGGAGTGCGCGGGGCGGCCGCCGCTGGGCCGTTGCGGCGATGGCGTTCCTCATCCTCGTCGGTGGTTGTACGGCGCGGCCGGTGCCGCCCGGCTCCACGCTGCAGGACACCCGGGTCGAAAGCCCCCCGCCGGCGACCGCTCCCGGCCAGCCGAAGCCCTACAAAGCGCTGGGCCGATGGTATCAGCCCATCCCGGATGCGAGCGGGTTCCGCCAGCAGGGCATTGCCTCCTGGTACGGGGCGGATTTTCACGGCAAGCCCACCTCGAGTGGTGAAATCTACGACATGCACGCCATGACCGCCGCCCACAAGACCCTTCCCCTGGGGACGCTCGTCCGCGTGCGGCATCTGGGCAACCAGGGTTCGATCGAGGTGCGCATCAACGACCGCGGACCGTTTGTCGGCGACCGGATTATCGATCTGTCCTTCGAGGCGGCCCGGCAGCTCGATGTGGTGCGGCCGGGGACGGCACCGGTGGAGGTGGTGGCGGTGGGGACAGTTCCCGGGACCCCGGTGAACCTCTACTCGGGAAATTTCACCTTTCAGGTGGGTTCTTTCGCGCACCGCGTGAATGCCGAGCGATTGGGGGCGGATTTGAACCCGCGCTTCGGAAACGCTCACATTGTCGAGTTCGAGCACAACGGCCGGGTGTTCTACCGGTTGCGGGTCGGCAAGGCCTCCTCGCTCGACCAGGCGATCGCTTATGAAGCCGAGCTCCGCCAGAGCGGCTTCACGGACGCGTTCGTGGTGGCGGAATAGACCTAAAGTCGGACTGCCGCATGCTGCACCGGGTTGTTTTTCTGGACCGTGACGGCGTGATCAACCGCGATTCGCCGGACTACATCACCCGCGTCGAGGCGTTCGAATTTCTGCCGGGCAGCTGCGAGGCGCTCGGCCGGTTGGCCGCCAACGGGTTCAGCGCCGTGGTCGTGACGAACCAGTCCGCCCTGGGCCGGGGGTGGTTGACGGCGGACGGGCTGGCGGCGATCCATGCGAGGATGGTGGCCGGGGCGCGTGAGCACGGCGGCCACATCCACGACATCCTGGTCTGCCCCCATCGGCCTGATGACGCCTGTGCCTGCCGCAAACCCCTTCCCGGACTCATTTTAGAGGCCCGGCGCCGCCATGCCATCGATCTGGCCGCGGCGGTGATGGTCGGGGACAGCGTGCGCGACATCGAGTGCGGGCGGAATGCCGGAGTTGGGACGGTGGTGCTGGTGCGGACGGGAAACGGCCCTCAGGCCGAGGCCGATCTTCGCCTCCGCGGCCTGACGCCGGATTTCATTGCGGAGGACCTGCCGGAGGCCGTGGACTGGATTCTACGCCGGAGCGCCGCCTGACCACGTTTTTAGCGTTGCCCGCCGCCTGTGGCGGTGCGTCAGCAGTAAATAAGTTCAGAATTGTGGGAGCCACTCCCACAAGAAGAAGACCCAACTTGCTTGAAAGCGATCGCATTCGGGGAGGTCGTACAGAGCGGGCCCCCTCCGAGACCATCCGGCCGGCGCGTTGAGCGGGTTGAGGCGCAAGGCAGAGATTGGGCTTTTGGGCCGGTGCGGTGCGCGTAGGAAGGCCAAGATCCCCGCCATGGCGGGGCAGGCACGGCGCGCGAGAGCCGCGGCGTGAGGCGTACTTTTGAGTACGCCGCAGCGCCCGCGGGTTGAAGCGCAACGCAAAGATTGGCCTTCCTACGCGCACCGCGGTCAGGAGTCGGAATCGGGCGGCGGGGGCAGGGGGATCTTGAAGAACTCGACCCCCTCTTGTTTGAGGACCTTTTCTTCGGTTTCGGTGCTGACGCCGCGGATGTTGCGCGGTGCGCTCACGCCGTAGTGGATCTTGAGCGCCTCCCGCGCGAAATCGCAGCCGACGTTGTCGAAGTGTTGCTCGACGAACTCCCCGAGCTGTTTTCCGATCCGGGCCCACGCGGCCTCGGTCGGGGGGGCGGTCGCCTGCGGTGCGGGGCTCTGCGATGCGCGGATGGCGAAGCGCGACGGGACCTGGTCGATGGCGGTGTCGTTGCACACCGGGCAGGCAATCATTCCCCGCTTTTTCTGGTCGAGAAATGTGCGGCGGTCCTCGAACCAGCCTTCAAAGGAATGAGCGTTGGCACATTTCAAATCGTAGGCGATCATAGGCATTCCTCCGGGAGCCCGGCAAGCGCGCGGCGATGGGCGGCTATTATCCCCGGGGGATAACGATGGATTAATCGATCAAACTGATATAGGTACACGATAGACGAAGACGGTCGTTTCGTCAAACCATTCGTGCCGGGAACTCCGCCGGCCGCCTGCGACGAGCCGCGCAAGGCGGCCGCACGGGTGAAGGGATGAGTGCATGCGGTTGAAATTTGCGGTGTGGGGGATCTTCGGGCTTTGCCTGCTCGGGGGAGTCGGGGGCGCTTGGGCGGGGCCCGTCTACGTGTCCGACGTGATCCGGGTGGCTGTCCGGTCCGGCCCGGGCGGCGAGCACCCGTCGCTGGCCTTGGTCGAGAGCGGGCAGGTGCTGGAGTTGCTCAAACTCGGCGATGAGTGGTCCATGGTGCGGCTGGCGAACGGTGCAGAGGGATATGTGCTGTCGCGTTTCCTGGTCTCCTCCCCGCCCGCCCGGCACCAGATCGCCCGGTTGGAGGAAAAAATAAAGGCCCTGACGCAGCAGGCCGCCGGTTTGGCCGAGGAGAACACCCGGCTGAGGGCCGACAACGAGAAGCTCGCCGCGGCGGCGGCCGACGGCCAAGCGACCCTCCACACGCTGCGCGGGCAGTTCGATCGCTTCCGGGACGAAACCGCCGATGCCGCGGCCCTCAAGGAGAGGGCCGATGGCCTGGCCGAGGAACTCGAACAGAAAACGCGGCAGATCGCCGAGCTGAGCAACCGGCCCGAGGAGATCTTCCCGGTGACCACGCTATACTGGTTTTTGGCCGGAGCCGGAGTGCTCCTGGTCGGGTTTTTGACCGGCTACAGCGTCAAGCGTCAGCGGCGATGGTCCTCTCTCACCTGAGCGCCATGTCGATTCCCGTGGACACCCTGCTGACCCTGGTGGTGCTGGTGGCACTCTCAGGGTTCTTTTCAGCCGCGGAAACCGCGCTGTTCTCCATCTCCCCGGCTCAGGCCATTTACCTCGGCAACCAGCCCGGCCGCGCCAACACCCTCATCCACCGGATGAAGCAGGACCCCGACCGTCTGCTGAACACCATTCTGATCGGAAACACCCTGGTGAACATGGCCGCCGCCGCCCTGGCCACGGCCGTCACCCTGAACGTCATCACCGTCCACGCGGTGGCAGTCAGCACCGGGGTCATGACCCTGGTGGTGCTGGTCTTCGGCGAGGTATTCCCTAAGTCGGTCGCCATCGCCAACGCCATCCCCATCGCCCGGGCGGTCATCGTGCCGATATACGGGTTGTCGAAGCTGCTTTACCCGCTCGTGCTTCTGTTGAACATGATCTCCCGCATGACGGCCCGGATTCGGAAACCGCCCACGGTCACCGAGGCGGATCTGCTTTCCATCGTCGAGGCCGGCGGCGGCGAGAGCCAGATCCGGGACGAAGAACGACAGCTGATCCACAACATCTTCGAGTTCGACGATACCAGCGCATCCGAGATCATGACGCCCCGCGCGGACATGTTCGTCATCGACGTGGATGAACCGCTCGACCTGCCGGAGCTGTTCAAATCGGGCTTCAGCCGCATCCCCGTCACCGACGGCGACATCGATCGCATTGTGGGCATTTTGCACATCAAGGACCTGCTCCTCCACCAGGCCGTCGGGCGGCCGCCGGTCGATCTGCGCCGGATCATGCGCCAGCCCTATTTCGTTCCGGAGCACAAAAAGTTGAACCGCCTGCTTCAGGGGTTCCAGCGGCGCAAGCAGCACATGGCCATCGTGGTGGATGAGCACGGGGGGGTGTCGGGGCTGATTACGCTGGAGGATGCGCTGGAGGAGCTGGTCGGTGAAATCATCGACGAAACCGATGAGATCCACGAGCCGCCGATTCTTCCGGTCGGAGAAGGCGAGTGGCGGGTGCTGGGCAAGGCCGAAATCGAAGAGGTCAACGACGTGCTCAAGATGCGCATTCCCGACACCGGGGAATACGACACCTTTTCCGGCTACATCCTGAAGCGGATCGGGTGGATCCCCAAGGTGGCGGAGGAAATCGAGTTGGGCGACTTCACCGCCGTCGTCACGGAGCGGGAGGGGAACCGCATCATCGCCTACCGGGTCCGGCGCTGCGCGCCGCCGCCCCCGGAGGCTCCCCCGGCCGCCTAACCTCCGCCCTCGCAGGCCTTCCTCGGGGTCTCACGGCGGTTCTGGCGCCGCGGGTGGTGACGGCCGGCGCCGCTCGCTTCCCGACCGGGCACACCGATTCGCCCGCCCCATCGCGGCCGCGCGGACGACAAAAAACGGTTCCGGCGCCCCGGAGCCGTGGCCCGCGCCGGGGCGGTGAAACCGCTTTTTCAGTTCCGGGTGTCGCGGCTAATTGACGGCGTCTTTGAGGCCCTTGCCGGCGACGAATTTGGGCGCCTTGGACGCGCTGATCTTGATCTCCTCGCCGGTCTGCGGGTTGCGGCCCTTGCGCGCCTTGCGCTTGGTCACTTTAAAGGTCCCGAACCCCACCAGCGTGACCGTGTCACCCTTTTTCAGCGCCTTGGTGATGGACT
Source organism: Desulfobacteraceae bacterium (assembly GCA_041310825.1). Classification (GTDB taxonomy): domain Bacteria; phylum Desulfobacterota; class Desulfobacteria; order Desulfobacterales; family SpSt-501; genus SpSt-501. The sequence goes on from JBFYWX010000298.1 coordinate 4,932, forward strand.
CGAAGATGCAGTCCACCGCGGCCTGGGCCTCTTTTTTGGTGCTGACGACACTTGCCACTTCATTGACCAGATCTGCTTTGTTCATAAACCTCCCCTTTCGTTCGATGGTGGTTCCGTTGGTTTTCGCGGCGATAAAGGCGGCCCGGAGCGCTGTCCGGCGCTTAGATGCTGTCACGGCAGCTTTGGCAGTATTTGCGCGGCGTGCCCCGGCCGATCCAGTGGAAATTCATAATGTGTTTCTTGCCGCATTTCGGGCAAAGGCATTCCACTTTGCTCTTGTCATGGTCGATGCCGTTGTCGATCTCCTCCCCGGGGTTTTCCCGCGGCGGTTTGGTGGCTGGGCTTTTGGATATGTTCCGTTTGGGGGATGGCATTTAAAAAACTCCCTACGTGCTCAAGGGCACCCGAGCGCCGGCGTCCCTGCATGGCCGCAATGCCCAGCGGCATACCTGCCGTGAAAGACGTCGATGAGGTACGCCCATCAGGTGCCGGTCAGCTTTTCCATGGTCTCGATCTGGGTTTTGCACCGGATGCAGTGGCGGGTGACGGGGCGCGCCTTCAGGCGCTCGATGGAGATGTCTTCACCGCAGGATTCACAGGTTCCGTAGACCCCTTCCTCGATGTCCTCAAGGGACTTGCGGATTTTTTTGATCAGCATGCTTTCGCGGTCACGGATCCGCAAGGTAAAATTGCGTTCCGAGTCGAATACCGCTCGGTCCAAGGGGTCCGGGAGCGCTTCGTCGTTTTCCCTCAACCCGCTCATCGTGCTGTCGGCGTGGGTCAGGAGCTCATCCAGCCAGCGGGCGAGGAGCTTTTTGAAGTATTTTAGGTCTTTCTCTTTCATGGCGTCTTTCCGCGTCAGAATCGGCACCGGGCATCTTTACCAGATCGAAACGCTACCGTCAACGGCTTCGACGGATTTATCCTTATCCTGAAGCCTGGGTTCGACAGTCATAGGCACATTTGGCCGTCTTTTCATTTCTAAGTTGCTGAATCCATTCACACCGACCCCGGATTTTTGGGAAAATGCATAGGCACACGATATATCACTTTTA
>JBFYWX010000317.1:0-10744 GCA_041310825.1 Desulfobacteraceae bacterium
TCAACGCCAGGAAGATCGGGGCCACCGCCTTTGCCCTCTTCACCAAGAACCAGCGCCAGTGGACGGCCAAACCGCTGACAGAAGGTGAGATCCGCCTCTTCAAGGAAAACTGCCGCGAGGCCGGCTACACGCCGCGGCAGATCCTGCCCCACGACAGCTACCTCATCAATTTGGGCCACCCCGGGTCCGAGGGGCTGATAAAATCGCGCGCGGCCTTCGTGGACGAGATGCGCCGCTGCGAGCAGCTGGGGCTCGCGTATCTCAACTTCCACCCGGGCAGCCACCTCAACCAGATCTCCGAAGAGGCCTGCCTCGCCCGCATCGCCGAGTCGATCAACCTGGCGTTGGAAGAGACCCGCGGGGTCACGGCCGTCATCGAGAACACGGCCGGTCAGGGCACCAACCTCGGGCACCGCTTCGAGCACCTGGCCGCCATCATTGCGGGCGTTCGGGTCCGCTCGCGGGTGGGGGTCTGCCTGGACACCTGCCACAGCTACTCCGCGGGCTACGACCTCGTGACCCCGGCGGGCTACGCCGCGACCCTGGAGCGCTTCGAGGCCGTGGTGGGTTTCTCGTTTCTGAGGGGGGTGCACCTGAACGACGGCAAGAAGGCGTTCGGCAGCCGCGTGGACCGGCACGAGCGGATCGGGGAGGGATCCCTGGGGCTCGAGGCCTTCCGGCTGATCATGAACGACCCCCGTTTCGACGGCATCCCCATGATCCTCGAGACCCCGGACGAGGAGCACTGGGCGGAGGAGATCCGCATGTTGAAGGGCATGCTGAAAAAGGGGAAGATCAGATGAAATTCATCCATGCCGCCGACATTCACCTCGACAGCCCGTTGGTAGGGCTCCAGAGCTACGCGGGGGCGCCGGTCGAGGAGATCCGCGGGGCGACCCGCAGGGCGCTGCAGAACCTCGTCGAGCTTGCCGCCGCGGAGAAGGTCGACTTCATCCTGATCGCGGGCGACCTCTACGACGGCGACTGGAAAGACTACAATACCGGGCTCTTCCTGTCCGCCCAGATGGCCCGGCTGCGCGACGAGGGTATCCGCGTCTTCATCATCTCGGGCAACCACGACGCCGCCAGCCAGATCACCAAGCACTTGAGAGTGCCGGAGAATGTGAAACACCTCTCCGTCCGCAGCCCCGAGACGGTCATGATCGAGGAGCTCGGCCTTGCGATCCACGGGCAGGGCTACCCCGTGCGGGCCGTCACCGAGGACCTGACGGGCGCCTACCCCCCGGCCGCGGCGCATCATTTCAACATCGGGCTGCTGCACACGAGCCTCGACGGCCGGGAGGGGCACGAGCCCTACGCACCGACAAATGCCGCCGCGCTTCTGGCCAAGGGCTACGACTACTGGGCGCTCGGGCACGTCCATGCCCGGGAGGTCGTCCACGTGGACCCGTGGGTCGTGTTCCCCGGGAACCTGCAGGGCCGTCACGCGCGCGAGACCGGGCCGAAGGGGTGCATGCTGGTCGCGGTGGAGGAGGGCCGGGTCGTTCGCGTCGAGCCGCGGGAGCTCGACGTCATGCGCTGGGCCGTGGCCACCCTCGATGCCGGCAGGGTTGCCGGCGGGGACGACCTGCTCCACGCCGCCGCCAAGACCCTCGCGGCCACATTCAAGGCGAATGACGAGATGCCGCTCGCCGTGCGCCTGGAGATCCTCGGGGCGAGCACGGCGCACCGGGTGCTCCATTCCAACCCTCAGCGCTGGAAAAACGAACTGCGGGCCATCGCCACGGATGTTGGCGGTGGCAGGCTGTGGCTCGAAAAGATCCGGTTCGGCACCAAAGAGGCGGTGGACGCCGGCGGCCTGGGCGCGAAGAGCCGGCCCCTCCTCGAGTTGATGCACGCCGTCGACGGGCTGGCGGGCGATGCGGACCTGATCCAGGCCGCCGTCGCGGCTCTCGGGGAGCTATCCGAGAAACTACCGCACGAGCTGAAAAGCGGCGGCGAGGCGATCCGCCTCGATGACCCCGAGACCGTCAGGCAGGCGGCCGAGGGGGTCCGTCAGGTGCTGATGGAGCGCATCCTCGACCGGGGGGGGGTGGAGCCGTGAAAATCCTGGAGCTCGACCTGCATGCGTTCGGGCCCTTCACCCGTACGAGGCTCAACTTGGCCCAGGGCCGCGAGGGGCTGCACATCCTCTACGGACCCAACGAGGCGGGGAAGAGCTCCGCGCTGCGTGCCCTCAAATGCCTGCTCTACGGCATTCCGAAGCACTCGGCCGACAATTTCCTCCACGACCACCGGTCCCTGCGCATCGGCGGCCGGCTGCGCAACGCCGACGGCGGCGAGTTTGCGTTCCTGCGGCGCAAGGGCAACAAGGAGACGATCTTGACCCCCGCAGGGGAGCCTATCGATGAGCGCTGGCTCGACCCGTACCTGCACGGCGTGACCGGGGAGGCCTTCGGATTTCTCTTCGGCATCGACCACGACGCGCTCGTGCGCGGCGGCCGTACCCTGCTGGCCGGAAAGGGCGAGACCGGCCAGAGCCTCTTTGCGGCCGGCGCCGGGGGTGCCGATCTGCGTGCCGTTCTCGAAACCATCGAGGCCGAGGCCGAGGCGCTGTTCAAAAGCAGGGGGCAGTTGCCCGTCATCAACAAGGCCATCAGCCGGCACCAGGAGCTCCGAAAGACCATCGCGGAGCTTTCCCAATCGAGCCGCGAGTGGGCCGAAAAGGAAAAAGAGCTCACGAAGGCCATGGGCGAGCGCGCCCGCCTCAAAAAGAGCTTCGAGCAGCAAGCGGCCGAACTGAATCGGCTGCAACGCCTCAAGGAGATCGTGCCCAGGGCGGGCCTGCGCAAGGAGCTCTCGGCAACGCTCGCGGCGATGGGAGCGGTCACCATTCTGCCGGAGGAGTTCACCGGCCGGCGCCATCGGGCGGAAAAGCGCCTGAATGCCGCACTGGAGGTCAAGCGCCAGGCGGAGCTCGACCTTGAACGCTTGACGGCGGACATCGCCGAAATCGTGTGGCCGCAGCGGCTCCTCGACCAGGCCGATGCCGTCGAGGGGATCCACAAGCGGCTCGGCCAGCATATCAAGGCCGTCGAGGACCTGGGCCGGCTGCAAGGCCGGCTGCAGCAGAACAAGGCGGACATCCAGGCCCTGCTCCAGGAGGTGAAACCCGGCCTTGCGGTGGAGGCGGTGAGGGCGCTGCGACCGCAAGCCGCCGCCAAAACACGCATCCAGACGCTCGCGAGCCGGCATGCCTCGCTGCAGTCGGATCAACTGCGGGCCGCTCGGGGGCTTCGCGAGGCGGAGCGCAAACTCGACCGTCTGAAAGAGGAGCTGAACGCCCTCGACGCCCCGCGAGAGTCCGGCCCTCTGAAGAAAACCCTGGCCGGACTTGCAAAGAGCGGGGACCTGGCGGCGGCCTTGCGCGAGGCACGGCAGGCCCTTGAAAACGAGGCGGGGGCGGTCCGCGGCTTGCTGCAGCGCCTGCCGCTATGGAGCCAAACGGCTGCGGAGCCGGGCACGCTGCCCGTGCCTTCGCCGGAAACCGTCAGCCGTTTCGAGGATGAGTTTTCCGGCGGCAAGGTGGTTGCCGACAACCTGGACCGCCGCCTGGGCGAGGCGCGCGAGGCCTTGCGGGCGGTCGCGCAGCAGATCGGCGCCATCCGGCTGGCCGGGGCCGTGCCGACCGAGGAAGAGCTCGGCCGCGACCGGGAGCGGCGGCAGAAGGGGTGGGCCCTGGTCAGACGGGCGTGGCTGAAGGCTGAAGATGTCGTGGTCGAGGCCGGGGCTTTTGACCCGCAGCGCGAGCTGGCGGAGGCCTACGAGGCCTCGGTCGCCCGGGCCGATGCGACCGCCGATCGGCTGCGCCGGGAGGCGGCCCGGGTGGCGGAGTACGCCGCCTTGCTGGCGCAGGAGGAAAAGAATACGGAGGAGATCGAAAAACTGCAGTCCGAGCGGTGCCAGGCGGACCACCGCCTGGCCGAAACCGGCGCGCGGTGGCAAGCGGCGTGGCGGCCCGCCGGCATCGAGCCCCTGACGCCGCGGGAGATGAGGTCCTGGCTGGAGCACTACGACAGAATCCTCCAGCGGCTGGACCGGGTCGAGGGGCAGAAAGGCGTGATCGCAAGGATCGAAGGGCAGATAGCCGAGCACCGCGCCGAGCTCCTTCAACGCCTCGCCGCGCTCGGCGAGAGGGCGCCGGCGGCAGACGAGACGTTCGGGCGGCTTTGTGAGCGGTGCGAAACCCTCCTGGAGCGGCTCGAGCGGCTGGCCCGGCGGCGGAGGGAGCTGGAAGAGAAGCTCACCGCCCTGGGCGAAGAGCGCAAAGAGTGCGTCCAGTCACAGGACGATGAGAAGGAGCGGATGAGGGTTTGGGAGGCGGAATGGGCGCAGGCCGTGGACACCCTGTTGCCGGGCGAGGGGCCCACCCCGGATGAAGCCCTCGTTGTGCTCGCGAAGCTCGACGAGCTCTTCCGCAAGATCGATGCGTGCGACGGCATGGAGCAGAGAATCTTCGGCATCAACCGCGACGCCGAGGTGTTCCAGGCGGATGTGAAAGCCCTCGTGGCCCACGTGGCTCCCGCGTGGGCGGCACTGATGCCCGATCAGGCGGCCGTTCAGCTCAATGCGGAGCTCACCCGCGCGCGCAGTGCCGCCGCCCGGCACGCACAGCTCGCCAAGGAGATCGAACAGAAGCACCGGGGGCTCGGCGACGCGGAAAAGGAGATCGCGCTGGCACGGGATATATTGGGCGGCCTGTGCCGGCAGGCCGAGTGCGCCGCCCCCGATGCGTTGGAAGCCCGGGAGAAGGTCTCGGCCGATTACCAGGAGGTGAGACGCCGGATCCGGTCGCTCGATGCGGATATCGTCGAGCGCGGTGGGGGGGAGGCCCTTAACCGGATCCTGGAGCAGGTCGAGCAGGTCGATATCGACGCCGTGGCCGCGCAGATCGAAGAGATGGAGGCCCGCCACACGGAATTGCGGGATTCTCAGGCCGAGTCCAACGAAAGGGTCGGCCGCCTGCGCAACGACCTCGAACACATCGACGGCTCCTCGGCGGCGGCCGAGGCGGCCGAGGAGTCCCAGGGGGTCCTCGCCGCCATTCGGGACGGTGTCGAGGAGTATGTCAAGCTCCGCCTCGCCGCCCTGGTTCTGCGCCGGGCCATCGAGAGCTACCGCGTGAAAAACCAGGGGCCCCTTCTCGAGCGGGCCGGCGTGCTCTTCGCCCGGCTGACCCTCGGCTCCTTCGCGGGCCTCAAGACCGACTACGGCGAAAGCGACGAGCCCATCCTGCAGGGGGTCCGCCCCGGCGGCCGCGCCGTCGATGTCAGCGGCATGAGCGACGGCACCCTGGATCAGCTCTTCCTCTCCCTGCGCCTGGCCAGCCTAGAGCAATACCTGGATGCCAACGAGCCGATGCCGTTCATCGTCGACGACATTCTGATCCGCTTCGATGACGACCGTGCGCGGGCGACCCTCGATGTGCTCGCCGATTTGTCCAAGAGGACCCAGGTCCTCTTCTTCACCCACCACCGCCATCTGCCGGAGTTGGCGCGTAAGCGGATCGACTCCGATCGCCTCGTGATTCACGAACTGGGTGCGTGAGGGTGGGGCCGTCGGCTGCCGGACCGAACCCGTATTCCGGGAAAACGGCGGGCCTCAGCCGTTGCGGGTGTTTGCTTCCGGGCGGGGTTCAGCGAGCGGTGGTTTTTCGGGATCATGGAGACACTGGAGAAGCAGAAGACATGAAGACGAAGAGAGAAGAAGGGGAGCGTTCGGACTATTTCCGGGCGGGAGTCGGCGCCATGCTGGTCGATGCGGCGGGGCGGATTTTGGTCCTCGAACGAACCGACGCCCCCAGCGGGGGCTGGCAGATGCCCCAGGGGGGAATCCGCCCGGGGGAGGACCCGGAGGCGGCGCTCGCGCGGGAGCTGCGCGAAGAGACAGGCCTTCCGCGCGTGGAGTTCACCGTGGCCGCGGTATGCAGGGAGTGGCTCGTCTACGAGCTGCCGGAACCCTATCGCAACGAGAAGGTGGGGCGGGGGCAGGCGCAGAAGTGGTTTTTCTGCCGGCTGCGCGGCGCACCGGTAAGTATCGTCCCGGACGGGATCGAGTTCAGCGCCTATGAGTGGGTCGACGCCGGCGAGCTCCTCCGCCGGGCCGCCCCGTTTCGCAAGCCCGTCTACGGCCGCCTGCTGAGCGAGTTCTCGGCCCACCTCGCGGCGACCGATGATGGAACCAAGTATTGAAGGTGTACGAAAAAAAATTATCCCCCCCCTTGAAATCCTTCCCGGTGGCATTAGCCTTCCGTTACGGCTGAAGCACGTTCGGCGTTCCACACTTGCTGCACCGAATCAATCGTGCCGCAGTCGCAATAAACTCCGATAAGCCGCGTGTGGACGATTGCTTTCGAATCTCTCTCTGGCCATCGCATGTCGCTGATCCGCTCAAGCTGTATTTAGATCCTGCTTTCGACGTGGTTTTCGGAAAAGAAAAATTTTACCCCTTTTATCAACCCTCCAAAACCGTCGTGAGGTTTATATGAAGACTCTACTGCATAACCCAATCGTTTTTCTTGTGATTCTAACCGCAGGGGTCGTGGCGAACGGTGCTTTTTCCTCCGTATCGGCCAGCCCGCAACATGACACCCAACCGGCGGCCGTTGCTGGCGAAAGAGCTCCCCGACTGCAGAATCTGGGCCACCACGCTTTCCCGGTCACGACCAATTCGTCGGATGCCCAGCTGTTCATCAACCAGGGCCTGATGTTGGCCTACGGGTTCAACCATGCGGAAGCCGCCCGCTCCTTTGGTGAGGCGGCGCGGCTTGATCCCGCCTGCGCGATGGCCTACTGGGGCATGGCGCTGGCGGGGGGTCCCAACATCAACATGGACATGGCGGCTGAAGCGGAGCCTCAGGCGTACAGGCTGATCCAGAAGGCGATGGCGTTGAAGAAGGGCGCCTCCGCACGGGAGCAGGCCTATATCGAGGCCCTGTCCCGGCGCTATTCCGGCGAGGCGCAGGCCGACCGCGGCGTCCTGGACCGGGCGTATGCCGACGCCATGCGCGCGCTGCACAACCGCTACCCGGACGATCTCGACGCCGCCACCCTGTATGCGGAAGCGCTCATGGATCTGCGGCCCTGGGACTACTGGATGCGGGATCGGACGCCGTACCCGGAAACCCTTGAGATCATGCGCGTGCTGGAAACCGTACTGGCGCGCCAACCGAACCACCCCGGCGCCATTCACCTCTACATCCACACGGTCGAGCTCGGACGACCCGAATTGGCCGAAGCGGCCGCCGAGCGGCTTTTGACGTTGGCTCCCGGCGCCGGGCACCTGGTGCACATGCCCTCGCACATCTTCCGCCGGCTCGGGCGGTACGCGGACGCCAGCAGGAGCAACGAGATGGCCATAGCCGCCGACGAGGACTACATTACGCAGTGCCGGGCCCAGGGGGTGTACCCCTTGGCCTATTACCCGCACAACGTCCATTTCCTGTGGGACTCGGCGAGCATGGAGGGGCGCAGCCGGGCGGCCATCGAGGCCGCGCGCAAGGCGGCGTCCCGGATCCCGGAGGATGCCTGGCGGGCGACGCCGCTGCTGCAGCAGTTCCTGGCGGCGCCCCTGTTCGCCTACACCCGGTTCGGGAAATGGGAGGAGATTCTCACGGAACCCGCCCCGGCCGAGGACGGGCATTTTATCAGAGGGGTGTGGCACTACGCCCGCGGGTTGGCCTTCACCGCCGCCGGCAGATTGGACGATGCGGCCCGGGAGCTCGGCCGCTTGCAGGACATTGCCGCAATAGATTCCCTGAGCGGTCTGCAAGTGACCTTTTCGCGTAACGGGGCGCGTGCGATCCTGGAAATAGCGGTCGAGGTGCTGGCCGGGGAGCTCGCCGCAGCGCGGGGCGATTTCGGACAGGCCATCGCCCGGCTTCACCGCGGGGTGCTTCTGGAAGACAACCTGATCTACATCGAGCCGCCCGACTGGCATGTGCCGGTCAGGCAGTCGCTGGGGGCGGTGCTGTTGGCCGCCGGGCGAGCGGCCGAGGCGGAAGCCGTCTACTGGCAGGACCTCAACTACAACCGCGAAAACGGTTGGGCCTTGTTCGGGTTGATGCAAAGCCTCCGCGCCCAGGGCAAGGAAGAACAAGCGGCCGCGGTCGAGCGCCGACACCACGCCGCCTGGAGCCGGGCGGATGTGAAATTGACCGCATCCCGGTTCATGGGCGGGGAGAGGACGGTGTCCGCCGGTGGGACCCATGTCGGTACTGCAAGTATTAGAAAATCATATTAATGGGTTTTTTCTCAAGTGTTAAGGGTTTGCTGCTTGATTCAGCGGCGACTGCATAACCGGCTTTCAGGGGTTTAGGCGATAGGCCCCGGCTGCCGCTGCAGGTAACGACCGCCCGGGTCGAAAGGGTCTTCAGCCCCTTTGCCCCGGGCTGTTTTACTTTCGGATTCGTCTATCCGTGACCGGATGTTGTTGATCGTGGACTCGCTCGTCGATAGTGGTCACCAAATCGTTCATACGGCCAGGCGTTGTTCGCAGTATGGGCGTTCGAAAGCTGCCGGTGGAAGATAGTCCAGTTGTTTCTGCAGCCGCAATCAAAATCGGTACAAATCGATTATCTGCAGCGGTTGAGGATAAGTGCGCTTGGGGTCGGCTACGCGGTGGAAAGGGGCGAGGCTATCGTTCAGGAAAGCCACTATGAGTTGATCCAATAAGTTTATTACTAGCTTACCAGCGTCCCGCCAATCTCCAGCGTCTCGCCAATTTCCCCGGATGAGCTTCGGCGCCGGCGTTTGGATTAATCGCCGACCGTGTTTTTGAGAGTAAGCCGACCGATGCAAATGCAAACCGTATCGCCGACTTCAAGGTTGAAGTCATCCCCAGGCACGATCCCGGTGCCGGTCATCAGAAAAACACCTTCGGGGAAATCCATTTCCCTGAACAAATACTCGGTCAGTTGCTCAAGGGGGCGGATTATTCTTGATGTTTGCGTCTCGCCCTTGAAAACTGATTGTCCCAATCTCCGGATCTCAATGGATATCGGCATGTCTCGCAGGCTGGTCGGGTCGGCCAGCTGAATTCCAGGGCCCAGCGCGCAGCTGCCTGAAAAAATTTTGGCCTGGGGCAAGTAAAGGGCGTTTTCGCCTTCTATGCTGCGGGACGAAACATCGTTTCCGACGCAATAGCCGACAATTTCCCGCCGCGAGTTGATTACGAGGGTCATCTCCGGCTCGGGTACATTCCAGTTGCTGTCGGCTCGAACCCGAATCTGTCCGCCGTCTCCGACAACACGCCATCCGATGGCTTTGGGGAAAAGCTCGGGACGCTCGGCGCGATACACTTTTTCATAGAGATCGGCAGTGTCGGATTCGGCCTTGCGCGCGTCCCGGCTGCGAAGGTAGGTGACACCGCTGGCCCAGACTTCCTGCCCGTCTTCGATGGGCGAAACGAGTGCTGCCTCCGCCTGGTCGGGGGTTTGGAGTTCGGCCGCGAGCCGGAGCGCTTTGTTACTTTCAAGGGATAGAAGCATGGATAGATTAAAATGTTGCTGGAGCAGACGGCCGTCGGCCGCCCAGCGGTGCCCATGCTTGGTCTTGTGGCGTGTCAGCAGCATGAAAGGGTCTCCTTTCGGAAACGGCGTGATGGAAAAGGTAGAGCCGGACTCCGTGAGAAAGGGGCGTTTGTTTTTTTTGCTCGCCGGCGAAAGGAACTCCTGTTTTAGGGGACAGATATGAGTCCGTTCCCTTCTATCAGATACGCAATACTCCCCCGAAATCTCTCCTGGCTTCTCTTTGCCAAAGCGAGGCGGAAAACTGAGGGCACTTCTCGATTAGCGACATGGTTATTGCTGGCACTCACGGCGATCGTTTCGAGGGCCTCGGCGAAGAGGCCTTGCCGGTTCCTCGCTGAGGAGTGTGTCGGCTCAGAAACTCCGCAGGCGAGAGGATCTCGACCCCTTGGTAGCATTTGAGGCGAAGCAGGTGGCGGTCGCCGCTGATGACGCAGGCTGCCCCGGCCGCAAGCGCCGCACACAGAAACACGTCATCCGCGTGATCGCCGATGAACACGGCGGGGCCGGGGGGCACTTCCACAATTTCCACATAAGGCAGCACTTCGACGTAGAGCATGTAGTGGATCTCCTCCTCCGAGAGCTGAAGCTTCGGGTAGGCCAGAACCCTCAGGAGTTCATCCAGCATCTCCCGGGACATCACCCACTTAAGTGCACCGGTTTTGCAGCGCTCTACGATCTCGCCCGGTTTTTCCTCGAACAGCAGGCCGGACACCAGCACATTTGTGTCCAGAACCACCCGGGTCATCGCGACCGTGCCCACTGAACGGCCTCCCTGACGCACTGCGGATCGAGGCCAAGTTTTTTCACCTTGGCGCGGATCTCTTCCAGGCCGGTCGCGTAGGTCTTCAGGGGTTTGAGCACGACAACCCCATTGCGCAGCTCCACTTCAAAGTACCTGGCATCGGGAATCTGATCGATGATCTTCTTGGGAATCGTGATCTGGTTTTTAGAGGTCAGTTTGGCCAGCATCATCCGAACTCCTTGTTTTACGATTACAAGGAAATAATACCAGCTTACCCTGCCTCTGTCAACCGATTATGGCACAGAAGGAAAAGGCCGGGATCACGTCTCGAACAGTGAAATCGGCCATCGCCGCGGCTTGACTTTCCAACCGGGATTTGTAGATTGAACATCAAACAGCGATTTTCGCACTCGTTTAAGCGTCATTCAAATATAAGGTTTTGAGGTTCCCGG
>JBFYWX010000329.1:0-4708 GCA_041310825.1 Desulfobacteraceae bacterium
AAAAGTGATATATCGTGTGCCTATGCATTTTCCCAAAAATCCGGGGTCGGTGTGAATGGATTCAGCAACTTAGAAATGAAAAGACGGCCAAATGTGCCTATGACTGTCGAACCCAGGATAAAGACTGGCAACTAGCGCTCGAGGCGCGTGCCCGTGTGAGCAGCGAACGGTGATTCAGCGCCTGCAGCGGACCGGACGCACATTTGCGCGGTCCATAATTCCAAGCCCCCCCAGATAGGAGGTCCCATGTACCTGCCGGACATCTACAAAGCGTTTTCGGAAAGGTTCCCCGCGGTTTTCAAAGACTACCAAAATTTGGGCAATTCCACCCGCCAGGCCGGCCCACTCCCCGAAAAGACCCAGGACCTGGTCAAGCTCGGCATCGCCGTCGGTGCCAATTCCCAGGGGGCCGTCATGTCGCATACCCGCAAATGCCTGGCGGCCGGCGCCTCGCCCGAGGAAGTCGTCCATGTCGTGCTGCTGGCGCTCACCACGACCGGCTTCCCGAACATGATCGCCGCCCTGAGATGGGTGGACACCGTTCTGAAGAGCCCGAAGGCGTGAGCCCCAGCGGCTGACGCAGGCCCATTGGGAGCGTCGACCACTGGTCGGTGAGCCGTTTCCGAGTGCATGCGGGCTATCGGATGGCGACGATCGTCAACTCGACCTCGCCCGCCGGCCGTTTCCACACCACGGTATCCCCCACGCGGGCCTCGGCGACGGCCCGCGCCAGGGGCGAGACCCAGCTCACCTTGCCCTCGGCCGCATCGGCCTCGTCCTCGCCGACGATGGCAAACGTCATGCGCCGGCCGTCGGTGGTTGCCGCCTCGACCACCGCACCGAAATGGACCTCGTCTTTGGGCTGGCCGGCCGGGTCGATCAGAACCGCCCGGCGGACCCGCTCCTCGCAGTAGCGCAGGTCCCGGTCGACCCGCATCAGGTCTTTTTTGTTCCCGGCGGACGGATCTCCCCCGAGGGCTTTCCTGCGGGCGAGAAGCCTCTCGACCGATTCCTGGAGCAGGCGCAGCCCCGCCGGGGTCACGTAGTTGACGTGCGGGCTGTGGACCCGGTCGGGAAGCTCAGGGACGGCCTGATCCCCGTCAGGCTCTTTGACGAACGCGCGGCTCATGCGGGTCGGTCACAAAAATTTCCTCGATTTCACTTTCAGGCTCTTGCCGGGCATGATCATCAAGGTCGAGGTGCCGTGGGCCACCATCTCACGGTCAGCATTCATCACATAGGACTCGGCGTAGCACAGGGTATTTCCGGATCGAATCGCACGCCCTTCCGCCCTCAGCAATCCGTTTGCGACCGGTTTGAGGTAATTGAGCTTCAGATCGACATTCACCAGCCCGTCATCTTCGGGCAGGCGTAAATAAGCGGACCAGAAGGTGGCCGTGTCGATCAGGGTTGCCAGCACCCCGCCATGAAGGATCCCAAAGGCCTGCAAATGGTGGGGTGCGGTCTGCAGCTCCAGCACCGCCTGGTCGAATTCGATTGAAACCAGCCGCATCGCCATATGGGCCGGGAATGGGCTGGTGTTGACGAGCTCGGTCAATTCCCGAACGTATTCCGGGTTGGGTCGGGGCATGGGATTACCTTTCGGGTGGATAATACAGAAGCATGTTCAACCGGCCGTAAACGCCTCCCGGTTGTTCAGAAACTCCCGGTAGACTCTGAAATAGTCGGTCTCCTCGTAGGCGCATCGCTTTACCGGCGCACGGTCGAACGAATAAATCGTTGCACCCGGGCAGGCAAGGAGCAGTGGGGAGTGCGAGGCGACGATGAACTGCGCGTGCCCTTTGCGGCCCATGTCCCGCAACAGGGTGAGCAGCTCGATGCAGCGCCGCGGCGAGAGCGCGGTTTCGGGCTCGTCGAGCAGATAGAGCCCGGTGACCGCGTACCGCGACCGGAAAAAGGCCATGAGAGACTCCCCGTGCGATTGGGTAAGGAGCGATGCCCCCCCGAAATACTGCAGCACGCCCGGGTCCATGGATGCCCATTCATCGAGGTTCTGGGCGAAATTCCTGAAAATGTCGGCTGAGAAGAAAGAGCCCGGAACGCGGCCGGCGGTCCACCGGACGCTGATATAGTGGTGGAGCGCCTCTTCGTGCGGATTAGGCCGGTACCGCGCGCGTTCCGCACCGCCCCAGATATGCATGCCGCAACGTCTGGCGATGGCCTGAAGCAGGGTCGATTTTCCCGTGCCGTTCTCGCCCATGAAAAAGGTGACCGGGGCATCGATGCGGATCTCCCGCGTTGCGGTCAGGGCCGGGATGCTGAAAGGGTAGGCATCGCGCACCGGGACCTGTTCCGGCCGGATGGTGACGGTGTCGATGTGCATGCGGGTCCTCGGACGGTGGTAGTGAATAGTGCTTGCCTTCCGGAGGCTGTCTTGACTGAGCCGCGCCCTGGGGGCGAAGGGGCATGTGCGCGGAAAGCACAACGGATTAAGCCGGCCGCCGCCATGGGTAGGGCAGCTCCCGGATCGTGCCCGGGGCCGCCATGGTCCCCAGCGCCTCCAACGCATCCATGACGATGCGCCGCTGGCGCTCCCCATTCCCCGGCTCCCCGAACATGCTGCCGCGGCCGAACTTGACCCGCAGCGCTCTGGGCGGCTTGATCTTGGCCATCCGTTCGGGGTCGTTGCCCATGGAAATCGTGACGAACCCCGCCGCCTCGGCCGTGCGCTGAATCAGACCCACGGTCTGATGGCACTTGGGTCAGACCGGGACCAGCAGCAGGATGTCGACCGCCTCGGCTTTCAGCTGGCGCAGGAGCTTCGGGACCGAATCGGTGAGCAGGCGCACCACATCATTTACGTAGCTGAAGCTGTAATGGGTCTCGGCCACCCTGCCGATGAGCTTCTCGCCTTCCAGCTCGAGCAGCCGCTGCAGGGGGAAAATAACGTTGATGTCCTGCTCCGCCAGGCTGTGGTCGTAGTGGGCGTGCGCGATGCCGAAGTCCTCCGGCCGGGCGCTCTTCGGGATTTCGCGAAACGAGGGGTCTCCGTGAATCGAGGCGGTGTCGAAAGGCGGCTGGCAGCCCTTGAGATACAGGCCGCCGCTGGTGACGAGGGCAATCGTCTGCTCCGCAGGCGACCCCTTGTAGGGCGTCCAGGGCACATCGTCGCTGACGATCAGCGGGTAGCGCTTGACGACGTCCAGCACCTTGCCGGCCTGGAATTCGGCCCAGCCCTCCTCCACCCATTTCGTGTACGCGGTTTTGAACTTCTCGAGATCAAGTGGCATGGGCTGAAGCTATCAGAAGGATCCGCATCGGTCAACGGACTGCCCGCTTCAGCCGAGCCCTCCGGCAACGAAGCGCCTTTCCCTTGTCGCGCTCCAACCGCCTCGGCACAGCGCCGGCCTCATGCGCGCGGATAGGACCCCAGCCATCGCCCTTCCGGAAAGCGGCGGAGGAGCCGCGAAAGAAGGGGGGCCGCAACGTGCCCGGCCAGGTCCAGGAAGTAAAAGCGGGCGTCTATTTTCCCCCCGGAGGAGCGCTCGTAGATCGACAGGATCTCCATCTTCGCGTTGACCAGTGCTGCCAGGGCCGCATTCAGATCGCCGGTGACGAGCAGGGTCGTTTGGTCGTGCCCCGTCGGCGGAGGGATCTCACGCCCGAACGCCCAAAAACGGGTGGTGTTCATGGGGGAATTTTCGATATCCGCCGCGAGGATCTTCAGGCGATAGAGATCCGCTGCTGTTTTGGATGCGATCGCCGCGGTTTTGCCGGAGGCCTCCGCAACCGCTTGCTCGGCCGCAGCGGCGGATGAGGGGAGCGGGACTCTCAGGGCGTTCGGCAGATGTCGGGCGAGCCAGTGCGCACACTCCTCGAACGCCTTGGGATGGGCCAGCACGGTCGTGACGGCAGGGATGCGCACCTCGGGCCTTGCTACCAGCTGGTGGTGAACTGCGATGAGGGTCTCTCCGATGATCCGCACCGGATCCAGCTTGGCAATTTCATCGAGGTTCGCCCCCACGGTCCCGCAGACGGAGGTGTCGATGGCGAGGAGGGCCTGGTCGGTCGTCCCCTCCCGGTAAAACCGCATGACCTCGCTCGCCGTGCGTCCCGGAACCAGTTCGACCCCGTCCGGGAAAAACGTGAGGGCCGCCTCGTGGCTGAAGGTTCCGGGAGGGCCCAGATAGGCGGCTCTATGCGTCACGGCCCCTCTTCTTTTTCCCGCCCTTCCTGCGCTGCAGGGCCGCAAGAATCTGGGATGATATCGGCGGGCAGCCCTGGATGAAGATGCCCCTCTTTTTTAACGGCTGCGTGCAGTTGCCCAGCAGCACGGTCCCTTCCGGAACCTCCTGAAGGTTCCGGCCGATGCCCACGTGGAATCTATGGTCCTCCAGGCGGTAGTCATCCAGCCGGTGCCGCTGCTCTTTAAGAAACACCATCAATGTGGAAAGGCAAGCGCTGCAGGCGCCGCGATCGTAGACCGCTACATCGGGATAGGAAATGGAAATTTTGGCGGGCGGGCGTTCAAAGGGGTCTTCCCATCGCATGAAACCGGCGGGATCGACGGATAGCCGGTCCAAACGGATCTCCCCCACGCCGAGCTCGTGGCACAGCCGCAAATGAGGGATCTCCCGGGGATCGAACCCCATGAGCCGGGCGGCGACCGCGTCGGCGGCCGGGGCGTTCGTGCCGGCGACCACCACCCCCATTTTCTTCGCTTGCCCGTAGCCCGGCCCCATGCCCT
>JBFYWX010000352.1:0-5342 GCA_041310825.1 Desulfobacteraceae bacterium
GCAAAGAGCCCGTGATCTACCGTGCGACCCCTCAGTGGTTCATTCCGATGGACGCGGGCGGGCTGCGGCGGCGCACCCTGGAGGAGATTTCCCGGGTCACCTGGATCCCCGCCTGGGGGCGTGAGCGGATCACCGGGATGATCGAGAACCGTCCCGACTGGTGCGTCTCGCGCCAGCGGGCCTGGGGGGTGCCCATCACGGTCTTCACCTGCGGGAAGTGCGAGAGGCTGGTGATCACTCCGGAGATCGCCGAGCGGGTCGCGCGCCTGTTCGCCGCGCACGGGGCCGATGTCTGGTTCGAACGCACCCCCGCCGAGATCCTGCCGGAGGGGACCCGCTGCCCCGGCTGCGGCCACGACGGTTTTGCCAAGGAAGAGGACATCCTGGACGTGTGGTTCGACTCCGGGGTCAGCCACGCCGCCGTGCTCGAGGTGCGCTCGGAGCTCAGGTGGCCGGCCGACCTCTATCTCGAGGGCAGCGACCAGCATCGCGGCTGGTTCCACAGCTCGCTGCTCACCGCCGTGGGCACGCGCGGGCACGCGCCCTACCGCTCCGTGCTCACCCACGGGTTCGTCGTGGATGCCGACGGCCGCAAGATGTCAAAATCGCTCGGGAATGTGATCGCCCCGCGCGAGGTGATCGACCAGTACGGGGCGGAGATCCTGCGCCTGTGGGTCGCGGCCTCCGACTACCAGGAGGATGTCCGCATCTCGAACACCATCCTCACCCAGCTGAGCGACGCCTACCGCCGCATCCGCAACACCTGCCGGTTCATGCTCGGCAACCTTTACGACTACGACCCGGACCGGGACCGGCCGGCGCCGAGCGCGATGCTGGAGATCGATCGGTTCATCCTGCACCGGCTGCAAGTGCTCCTCGCCAAAATCCGTCAGGCCTACGACCGCTACGAGTACCATACCATCTTCCACGCGCTGCACCACTTCTGCACCGTGGAGCTCTCGGCGCTCTACCTCGACATCCTCAAGGACCGGCTTTACACCTCGCCGGCTCGTTCGGCCGAGCGTCGCAGCGCGCAGGCGGCGCTCCACCGCCTGCTCGACGCGATCGCCCGGGTGATGGCCCCGATCCTGCCCTTCACCGCGGAAGAGGTCTGGCAGCACATGCCGGCTGCGGCCGAGAAGGCCGCCAGCATCCACATGGCGCAGTTCCCCGCCCCGGAGGAGGGGCTGATGGACGCGGTTCTGGCCGCACGGTGGGAAAGCCTGCTCCAGGTGCGTGCCGAGGTGACCAAGGCGCTCGAGGCGGCGCGGGTGCAGAAACTGATCGGCCATGCGCTGGACGCGGCCGTGACCATCTCGGTCGGACCCGGGCTCTTTGCCGAGCTTGCGCCCTTGGCTGAGGAGCTGCGTTCGGTCCTGATCGTTTCCGCGGCCGAGCTGGTCCAGGAGGCCCCGCTCGAGGGGGCGTTCGAGAGCACCGAGCTCCCGGGGCTGAAGGTGCGGGTGCAGGCGGCGGCCGGGGCGAAATGCGAGCGCTGCTGGGTCTACGCCACCTCGATCGGCGAGAGCGTCGAACACCCCACGATCTGCCGACGCTGCCGGGAGTCCCTGGCCCGGATCGAGACGACCTGAGATGGCGGCGGCCAAGATACGGTTTTTGGCCCTGGTGGCCGTTTCGGTTCTTATCCTGGATCTGGTCTCCAAGGCCCTGGTGCTGGCGCACCTGCCGGTGGGCACAAGTGTTCCGGTGATTCCGGGCTTTTTCAATCTCACTCACGTTCACAACCCCGGGGGGGCGTTCGGGTTTCTGGCGGGAATGAGCCCCCAGGTGCGGGCGGCGGTCTTCATCTTCGCCTCCCTGGCGGCGGCCGGCTTGATCCTCTGGATCTACTTTCAGACCCCGCCCCACCAGCGCCTGCTCGCCTTCGGCCTTGCGCTGGTCTTCGGAGGCGCCCTCGGCAACCTCTTGGACCGGGTCCGGTTCGGGGTGGTGGTCGATTTTCTCGATCTCTATGTCGGGGACCTGCACTGGCCTGCCTTCAACGTGGCCGACAGCGCCATTACCATAGGCGTGTTGATATTCGCCGGGCATGTGTTTTTCGCCCAAAAGACGGCGTGACCTTCGGACCCGGCACCTCTGGCAACCATGGCCGAAATCACCCATCATGAGCTCGACGCCGCCCTGTCGGGGCTCGACCCCGCCGCCGGGCGAGCGCTGCCGGCCGTGGTCCTGGTGTACGGTGAAGAGCTCATTGCCCAGGACGCGCTCGAGCGCATTCTCGATACACTCCTGCCGAGGGCCCGGCAAAGCCTGAACTTCGAGGCCCTCGACGGCGGGTCGGCCGAGATGGGGGATGTGCTGGCGCGCGTGAACACCTTCTCGCTTCTGCCCGGCACCAAAGTGGTGGCCCTCAAGGGGGCCAGGATCTTCCATTCAAAGGACGACGCGGCCCGACTGTTGAGCCAGGCCCGCAAGGCCCTCGCCGAGGAGGATCTGCCGCGCGCCGCCCGCAGCCTGCTCTCCGCCCTGAGTCAGGTCAACTTGACCCTGGATGCGGCCCGACGCCCCGGGGGCGCCGCGAGCCTGCCGTCGAGCGGGGACCCCGGCGAGGAGGAGGGGTGGCTGGAGGCGCTTTTCGACTATTGCGCGGAGAAGAATCTCAGCGTGCCGTCGGCCGCGGATTCCGCCGGGATGCTGCAACGGGCGCTCGAAAAGGGCTTTCCTCGCGGCCACCACCTGATCATCACCACCGACGGGGTCGACCGCCGGCGGAGCGTCTACCCCGCCCTGAACAAGGCCGGGCTGATCGTGGACTGCTCGGTGCCCCGGGGCGAGGGCAAAGCCGACCGCGAGGCGCAGGCGGCGGTTCTCGCCGCACACGTCAAGACGGCGCTCGCCGGCCACCGCAAGTCTATGGACCGGGCGGCCTTCGCGGCGCTCTGCGACATGACGGGCTTCAACCTCGGCATCTTTGCGAGTAACCTCGAGATCCTCATCGCCCACGCGGGAGCGCGCCGTGAGATCACGGCCGAGGATGTGGCCGCGGTCCTGACGCGGACGAAAAAAGACCCCATCTTTGCGTTTACCGACGCCCTGACCGATCGCAACCTCGGAAACGCGTTGTTCTTTCTGGGATCGCTTCTCGGCGGCGAGATCCACCCGCTCCAGGCGCTGGCGGCCATGACGAACCAGGTGCGCAAACTCCTTGCGGTCAAGGAGTTTACCTCAGGCCCCGATGGGGGGCAGTGGCGGCCGGGCATGAACTTCCCGCTCTTCCAGAAGAGTGTCGTGCCGGCCGTGGTCCGGCACGACCGGGAGCTCTTGAACCGCATCGAGGCCTGGGATTTTGCCCTTGCCGCGCCCCCGGAGGAGGGCAAACAAAAGAAGAAGAAGGCCGCGGCGGCCTCCGACCTCGTCTTGGCCCGCAATCCCGCCAGCGCCTATCCGCTCTTCCAGCTCTTCAAGAAGGCGCAGGGGTTCAGCCGGGATGAGCTCCTGGCGGCGATCCCCCTGCTCAGCGCGGCGGATCTCCAGCTCAAATCCTCGGCCCTCAATCCGCGGTTGATTTTGGAGCGGGTGGTGTGGCAGATATGCGGGATAGGGGAAAAAAAGAAGTAACGAGTAACGAGCAACGAGTCAAAATATAAAGTCGGGGTTTTGGATCGGCGATCCGAGTCAGAGTCAAACGATAAACAGTCAGAGTCGGAGTAGAAAAAGTCAGAGTGAATGGATTATGTCTTTTTACTCCGACTCCGACTCGGCACTCCGACTTCTTCTTTTTTAGTGTTTGGTGAATAGGTGATGGGGTTATTGGTTGAATGGATGCTTGGTGTTCGGTTGATCTGTTTAAATTTTAGGCATTATAGCGCATTATAGGCATTGCCTATCCGACTCCGACTCTGACTCGGTACTCTGACTCGGAACTTGAAACGAGTTGATGGATAGATACCGAGCCCGGCTCCGATTGGCCGTCTGTTCAAATAGAGGCCCATGACCCACCCCCCAGAGGGAGGCGATGAAAGGGTTCATCCGCAACCAGGAGGAGAAGCTTGCGGCGCGCTACCTGCGCTGGCAGGTCGAAAAGCAGGGCCTCCCGCCGCCGGCCGAGGCCGAGATCCAGCGGCAGGCGGCCCGGATTGTCGCGGAGGCGCATCGCATCGCCCGCGAGCGGGGTGGCAACCTGCTCGACATCATGAAGGGGCTGGTCGCCGACTTCTTGAAGAAAAAATAGAGCGGCGGCCGGCGCGGCCAAGGTTTCAAACCACCCAACCGACTCCCCGGAGGCTACCATGAGCGTGAGCTGGAAAGAGAAGCTGTCCTGCGCCACTCACTGCCATCGCTGCAGCCTGAAGCTGGCGCCCAGTGACCTGAGGATCCTATCGGTCTTCGACCACGAGCCGATCTGCATGACCTGTAAGAAGCTCGAAGAAAAGCGGGCCGACTACGAGGAGACCTCCAAAAATGCGATCGGCCAATGCCTGATGGATGTCGAGGTGGCCTACGGCGACCCCGACGGCTACTGCTACCACCACTTCTACCCCTTCACCTGCTGATGCCGGGGAAACCACGGCGGATCCCATCCATCGGGTGAGGAGCCGTTCGGGACAGAGAGGAATCGTGCAACCAAACCCCTTTGATCTGACCGCGAAAACGGCGTTGGTGACCGGAGCCGGGCGAGGCATCGGCCGCGCCTGCGCCCTGGCCCTGGCCCAGGCGGGGGCGGACGTGGCCCTCACCGCCCGCACTCGGCCGGAGCTCGAGGCTGTGGCCGGGGAAATCGACGCTTTGGGCCGGCGGGCCTTCGTCCGCCCGCAGGACGTCACCCGGGTCGACCAGCTGCCGGGGCTGATGGAGGATGTGGCCGCGAAACTCGGCGGGATCGACATCTTGGTCAACAACGCCGGGATGAACATCCCCCAGGCGGCTCTAGAAGTCACGCCCGAGGCCTGGGACCGGGTCATCGACCTCAACCTTCGGGCGGCCTTCTTCACCGCCCAGGCGGCCGGCCGCCTCATGGTGAATCAGGGCCGGGGCGGGCGCATCATCAATCTGACCTCCCAGACCGGCACCGTGGGATTGGTGAAGCGCGCGGCCTATTGTGCCAGCAAGGCGGCGCTGAACCTCGTGACCAAGGTGTTGGCCCTGGAGTGGGCCTGCCACGGCATCCTGGTGAATGCCGTGGCCCCGACCTTCATCGAGACCGACTTCTCGCGCGGCTTTCTCTCCGACCCGAGCTTCCGCGAGTATGCCTTGTCGAAGAACCTGCTCAAGCGCTTCGGGACCCCCGAGGACGTGACCGGGGCCGTGATCTACCTGGCCTCCGCGGCCGCCGCGCTCGTCACCGGGCACATTCTTTTCGTGGATGCCGGCTGGACCGCGCA
>JBFYWX010000417.1:0-10773 GCA_041310825.1 Desulfobacteraceae bacterium
ACATCATGCTGACCGTGACGGGAATGTAGTCGTAACCCGCTTTGGCCCAGAACTCCACCTGCCCGGCCAAATCGTCGGCGGTCACCGTCCTTTTCAGGAACTTGCTCTGGATGGAATAGTCAATCAGGATCTCCCCCAGCGGCACCCGATCGGTTTCCCGATGGTTGACGGCCGCCAGAAAACGGTTGAAGTCTGGCTTTAAATCCATCTCGCATCTCCCTGCCGGCTGCAGACCCGCGCCGGCTGCTTTGCATTTCGCAGCTTCTTCAGTACCCATCCCGCGCCGCCGCGACGATGGCTCTCAGGTTTTCGACCGGGGTCGACAGCGGAATGGCACACTCCGGGCCGATCAGGTGCACGCCGGCATCGATGGCGTAGCGCGCCTGTTTATAGACGTCCTCCGGCGTGCCCTGAAGCAGGGTCTGGGAGTTGTTGATGTTGCCGGCCAGCGACACCCGGCCCCCGATCCGCTGTACCGCCTCTTTGGCGTCCACCTGCCATTCGAAGTGGTAGGCATCCACTCCGGACTCCGCAAAGAGCTCCAGCCGGTCCGAGCAATTGCCGCACACGTGCAGGATGATGGGCCCCCCCACCTGGGCCGTAATCTCCTGGTGCAGGGGCAACAGGAACTCCTGGTAGTGATGGGGGCCTACCAGATTGCGGGTGGCGTGGTCGGCCAACACCACGGAATCGGCGCCGGCGGCGAACTGGGCGTTGATGAAGGCAACGGTGACCGGCACGAGCTGCCGCAGCATCTTCGTCACCTTGTCGCTCTCGCCCATGCCCACCGCGAGCAGGAAGTTCTGTGTGCCGGCCATGTGGTAGGACATGGTCCAGGGCCCCATGACCTTGCCGATGACGGCGGCCCGCCCCCCCACATGCCGTCTCAGAATGGAAATGGCATCCAACACGACCCGGCAGGAGGGCTTTTCGAGAAAATCCGGCGGGACGACGATGTCCGAAAAATCCGCGTTGGGAAAGTCCTTGACGTCCGGCATCCTGTCGCGATCCCCCCAGTCCACCCGTGCTCCCAGCGCGGCGGCCTCCTGCACCACCGAGTATTCCGGCATCACGGTGTCGAAGCCGATCTCCTCGTGTCCCGCCAGGGCCAGCTCCGCCATGGCCGGGGCGTTGAGATGGGCCGCCGGGAAGAAGACCCCGGCCTTTTCCATCAGGCCGTGGCAGGCGATCGAGGTCGGGTTCCCCACCGCCGGCCGCACCCCGCGCCGCCCCCCGAACATCGCCGACATCACCAAATTGTGTGCGTTCAATTTCATTTCCGTTTGCCCTCCCTGGAATCCCGTTCACGCTTCAGAAAATTGAATCCGCAGAGGGTGTTCTTCTGCAGGTCGATCCCAAGATTGGATTCGATGCGCCGCACCACGTCGAACAGGTGCCGCACCATCTCTCTTTCGGCCGCATCCGCATCCCGGGCGGCGATGGCCCGGCCCAAGCGGGCGTGAAAGGCGAAGGCGTCCTCGACGGCGCCGGGCAACCGGACGACCTCGCCGATGAAACGCTGCAGCATGTCCTGAACGGTTTCCAGAAACTTATGCAGGACCCGGTTGCCGCTCATCTCGGCCAGTTTGCAGTGAAAGGCGGTGTCGTATCGCGTGAATTCGACCCCATCGGCCTGACTCAAGGCGCTGCGTTGCGCATCTAAATTCTCCTTCAATTGACGGAGGTCTTGCGGCTGAGCGCGTTCGACCGACAGTCTGACCGTGGTGCGCTCGATGCAGATCCGCGCCTCGATGAACTCCCGCACGCTGAGCGGGTCGAGCAGAAACTGGCCGCTCAGGGCCGTCAGATACCCTCCGGGGCTGGGAGGCTCGACCACGGTGCCGACCCCCTGGCGGGATACCAGAAGTCCCATGGTGGCAAGCTTGTTCACGGCCTCCCGGAGCGTGTTGCGGCTGACCCCCAGCTGCCGGGCGAGCTCCTCCTGGGGCGGCAGCTTTTCACCACGCTGGAAACGGCCGGTGGCGATCATTTCGTGCAGAGCCTCGAACACCCGCGTCGTGGCGGAGATCTTTTGAATGGGTCTGATGTTCATACGCGGACTCCGGGCGCCTTGGTTGCAGGGGACGGCGAGGGATTACGTTCCGCAAGGATACGGCGCAGCCCCGGCAGTTCCCCGTCCGGCCCAAAGGGCAGCGGAAAGGCCGTCTCGTCGACCACAAGCCCCTTCGCGCGCGCCTCCTCGGCCAGGGCGGGCGACACCGCCAGCTCCTCGAGGCTCGCCGTGTTGACGATCCACGCCAGACGAATACTCGGTGGCGTCCAGATGCCGATGGAGCGCAACGCCGCTCCCACGGCAAGGCGATCGGAGGGGAGACTGATCGGGATGCGCCCCTTTTCCGGGGCCAGGGCCGTGATGCAATTGAGGGCGGTCATTTCCGCATCCATCTTAGCCACCACCCGCCGGTGCACATAGTCGGCCAGCCCCAGGCCGATGGCATTGCCCCGGGTTTTCTCCGAAAGATCGCGCAGGACGATCCGTGTGATCCGCGGCCGCTCACACTCCTTTTCGTAGATGTTCATGATCCGCCCGATCACCTTGGTGTCGAAGCCGGCCCCGGAGATGTCCTTGCCGATCTCGTCCACGAGCAGCACATCCAGCCGGTCGAAGGGCAGCACGGCATGGTGCTGCCCGGCCTCGCGCAGCAGCTCCGGCTCCCGCGTGAAGAGCGCTTCCGCGGGCACGGCCTCGATGCGGCGCACCCGGTTGGCCTTGTCCTCCAGGATGGCGATGCCGCCGCGGACCGGAAGCTTTGCCAACAGTACCCGGGCGATCGCGTGGATGGCCTGCGAGTAGCTCAACCGGACCGCCAGCTGGTGCATGACCTCGGCCCCGGCCATGCGCCCCAGGCCGACGACCGCCATTTTGATCAGTCCGGACTCGACCTCGCCGATGAACTCGGTGTGCTCCTTGACGCGGTTGACTAGGATAATGTGGTCGGCGGCGACCGCCGCACGGTCGGCGTAGACCGCCGAGCCCTCCACCTCGCCCACGACGACCGGCTCGAGCTGGTCGTGGAGGGGGGCTCCCAGGCTCTTTTCGTCTTGTCCCAGGTGGTACAGGACCGCAATCTGCCCCCGCGCGGTGCCTCCCCCGTGGCTGCCCATGGCTGGCAGGATCAGCGGCTGTGCCCCGGAGGCCTTCACGGCCTCTGCCGTCGCCCGCAGCACCTCCGTCATGCAAGCGACCCCCCGGCTGCCGGCCGTGATAAGCACCCGCTGTCCGGGGCGGATCGCGCCAAGCCAGCCCGCGCGCCGGATTTCGGCTGTCACCGCCGCCTGCACGTCCAGCGGCGCGCTGCGCTCGAACCCCTGCGCGACGAGATGGAGGTGGGGGAGTTTCATGACCGGTTTTCTCCTTGCCCTATCGGCTCATCAGCGAGGGCAGCCACAACGAGAGTCCGGGAAAGGCGCAAACCAGCGCCAGCGCCACGAACGTCAGCCAGAGATAGGGGAGGTTGGCCTTGTAAATTTCGGTCACCCTGACATCCGGCGGCGCCACGGAGGCCATGTAAAACACCGACGGGCCGAAGGGCGGGGTCAGGTAGGAGATGTGCATGTTCATGCAGTAGACCACCCCGAACCAGACCGGGTCGAAGCCCAGGGCCACGATGATCGGGATGAACATGGGCCCGGTCAGGAGCAGGATCCCGATCCAGTCCAGGAACATTCCGAGGAAGACCCAGATGATCTGCATGACGACGATGACGCCCCACGGCCCGAAGGGCAGGTCCATGATGGCGTTGCGGACGAACGCGGCGCCGCCGGCCAGGGTGTAGATGCCGATGATGGCTTGGGCGCCGAAGAAGAGCCAGGTCAGCATACAGGAGATCCACAGGGTCTCGTAGCTCGCGCGCACGATCACCACCCAGGTGAGCCGGCGGTTCATGGCGGCGCTGAGGAGCGCCCCCAGGCATCCGATGGCGGCCGCCTCGGTCGGAGTGGCGATCCCCACGTAGATCGAACCGAGGACGGCTAGCGTGATCAGGGCCGGCATGATCAGGCCCTTCAGCATCTGCAGTTTCATCTTCAGCGGGATGTTGCGCTCCTCTTCGGAGGCGGCCGGGGCCAGGTGGGGCCGGCGCCAGACACTGAACATGATGTAGCCGATGAAGAGAGCCGCCAGCAGAAGGCCGGGAATGATGCCGGCGATGAAGAGGTCCCCGATCGAAACCCCGGCCGTCATGCCGTAGACGATGAAGACGATGCTGGGCGGGATGAGGGTCGCCATGCCGCCGCCCGAAGTGATGCAGCCGAGTGCGAGACTCTTGTCGTAGCCGCGGCTCAACATCTGCGGCAGCGCGATGAGGCCGAAGGTGACGATCTCGGCGCCGACGATGCCGACCATGGCGGCCATGGCGACGCAGGCGATGATCGTGCCGATGGCGAGCCCCCCCCGCAGGCGTCCTGACCAGACGTAGACGGCGTCGAACAGCTGCTCGGCAACGCCGGACTTCTCGAGGATGCATCCCATGAGGACGAAAAGCGGCACCGAGACCAACGCGTAGTTGAGCATCATGTGAAACACGCGCGTCATGGTCATGAACATGGTCGATGGCTCGAAAAGCCCCACTGTGAAGATGACCGCGGTGGCCCCCATGGTCCAGGCCAGCGGCAGCCCTAATACCAGCAGGGTAACGAACGTGGCGACCAGCAGCAGGGTGATCAGCTCGACGCTCATAGGTCCTTTCCGTTTTTGACGAAATAGATGTCCCGAACGAACTTGGCCGCACCCTGCAGCAGGAGCATGACACACCCGATGACGAAGATCGACTTGATCGGGTAGATCGGCGGGTCCCAAGGGGTGCCGGAAGTTTCACGAATGGCGATCGAGTCCAGGGCGAACTGAAAGCCCACCCAGAGCAGCATGACCAGGTAAAGCGTGAAAAAGGGAAATGTAAAAAGGTCAAGCACGCGCTGGCCGCGCGGGGAGAGCCGGGAATAGACCATGTCGATCTTGACATGGCGGCCCACCTGAAGGGTCCAGGCCGCCCCCAGAACGTAGAGGATGGCACAGGAGTAGATCATGAGCTCACTCGCCCACATCGTTGGTCTGGTGAACACGTAACGGGCGGTGATTTCGTAGAAAATACAAAACAGGGTGGGGAAGAGGATGAACGCCGTGAGTTGCCCCACGCGGGCGTTGAAGGTATCGATCAGGGCCAGGAGCGACTTCATGAGGAGCCATCCTGAGGATTGTGCCGGGGGAGACAGGGTCTCCCCCGGCAGGTTGCGGGCCGCAAGCGACTACTTGATGCGGTGGATCTCCTTCAGCCACTCGACTTGGGCGTCGATCACCTTCTTGGACATGGGGCTCTTGGCCGCCCACTCCTTCCAGACGGTGTCCCGCACGAACTGCCGCAGCCGATCGATCTCCTCGGGCTTCCAGGTCAGCGGCTGGAGCCCCATGGCCTCCATCTCCTTCATGGCCTTGAAGTCCTCGATGGCGAGCTGCCCCAGCTGGTGGGAGTTCAGCTCGCGCACCAGGCTCTTGAGGATCTGCTGGATGTCGGCGGGCAGCTTCTCCCACTCCTTCTTGTTGATGGTGAAGTCGCTGATCGGCATGGAGCGGTATTCCGGGTAGATGTAGTACTTGGTCACGCGCGAGAAGCCCATGCGGTGGTTCACCGACGGCGTGGACCAGTCGGCCCCGTCCACGACCCCCTTGTCCAGGGCGCTGTAAGCCTCCTCGCCGGGCAGGATGACGACCCCGGCGCCCAGGTGCTTTAACATGTCGGCGGTCATGCCCTGGGGCGAGCGGATCTTGTGGCCCTTGAAGTCCTCCATCTTGTTCGCCGGGAACTTCAAAAACATGGACTCGCGCCCCCACAGGACGACCCCGATGCAGATCCCGTTGTAGGGGGCGTAGAGCTCGTTCATCAGCTCCATCCCGCCGCGGTAGTTGAAGAAGGCGTCGTATTCCCAAGGCTGCTCGTAGGCGAAGAGGAAGTCGGTCAGCGGCGCAAAGGCCGCCTCCTTGCCGACGAAGTAGCCCGGCCAAACGTTGATGACCTGCAGGATGTTGTTTTTCAAGGCGTCGATGGTTTCGAAGGTGGGGACGATCCCGCCGGCCGGAAACGGTGTGATCTCGAGACGGCCGTTAGTGGCGGTTTTGACCTTGGCGCAGAACTCTTCAAGGTATTTGTAGGGCGGCTCGCCGGCGCTCCAAAGGGTCTGGAGCTTCCACTTGGTGGTCTGGGCCTGGGTGAACGGTGCCGCCAGCGCGAAGGCAAGGGCGACGATCACAGAAAAAACCAGAATACGCTTTGCCATGGTGAAGCCTCCTCTTGGGTTGGGGTATGGGGACACCTCTTTTTGCAGATCCCGTTTGTCAGGCTGGATGGGGCAACCTCCTTTCGTGATGGGTGCGAGATGTCGGGTGGGGTGAGTAAAGATTGGATCGTAGTATGATTGGATGAATCGTGCGTGTCAAGCACTTTTTGGAGGCGATTCCAGGAATGCGATCACCCGCCGGGCCTTCATGAAACCGCCGGCGGGCAGGGACGAGCGTCAGGGCGGCCGCGCCTTTTCCCTGCTACCGCAACAGGGTTCGCGCCACGATGATCTTCTCGATCTCCTTGCTCCCCTCGTAGATCTCGAGGATCTTGGCGTCCCGATAGAGCCGCTGAACTTTATATTCATCGATGTAGCCGTAGCCGCCGTGCAGCTGCAGGGCCTCGTCGGCGCAATAGACCGCCGTCTTGCCCGCGAACCACTTCGCCATGGCGATCAGCGCGTGGTCCACCCGGCCGTTGTCCAGGGCCCAGCAGGCTTCGTAGTAGAGATTGCGGGCGGCGCGGATGCGAGTGGCCATCTCCGCGATCTTGAACTGGGTGGCCTGAAAAGCCGACAAGGGCTGGCCGAACTGAACGCGCCCCTTCACGTGGCCGATCGCCTCTTCGAGGGCGGCGCGCGCGAGCCCCACCCCCTGGGCACAGACATGCAGCCGGGTCCGGTTGAAAAACTCCATCAATTCTGAAAAGCCCTCCCCCGCGACCCCCACGAGGTTTTCTGCCGGAACCCGCACGTCCGTGAAGACCAGCTCGGCTGTGTCCGATGCGCGGATTCCCAGCTTGCCGTGGATTTTGACGGCGCGGTAGCCGGGGGTGTCCGTCGGCACCAGGAGGAAGCTGTGGCGTTTGTGCCGGGAGGGGTTTTCCGGATCGGTCAGGCAAAAGACGTTCATGTACCGGGCGATGGTGCCGTTGGTGGCAAACATCTTGGAGCCGTTGATGACCCACGCCCCGTCCTCCCTGACCGCGGTGGTGGTGGCCATGGTGACGTCGCTGCCGGCATCGGGCTCCGTAATGGCCGTTCCGATGGCGGCCTCCCCGGCCGCCAGCCGGGGCAGGACGGTTTCCTTCTGGTGGTCGCTGCCGAACAGTTGAATCAGCTCGGCCCCGAAGGTGGTCGACAAAATGGCCGATCCGATGCCCGGCTCCACCGCCCAGAACTCCTCATTGATCAGGCAGTGCTCGAAAAACCCGTATCCCGCGCCGCCGTATGTCGGTTCGATGAAAACCCCCACAAACCCCAGCTCGCAGGCTTTTTTCCAAAGCCTGAGGTCGAATGTCTCCCCCCGGTCGAATTCCAAGGCGCGCTCCGGGAACTCCTTTTTGGCGAACCGGCGCGCGGCGTTCACGATCTCCTGCTGTTCTTTGGTCAGGGCAAAGTCCATGTATTCCGCTCCCTCCAATCGGTGAATCGCTGAACAGCCGGCTCCCCGCGTCAGCCTTGCTCGCGCAGGGAGCGCTTCAGTATTTTCCCGGTCGCGCTCTTCGGCAGCTCCGCCAGGAAATCGACCCGCTCCGGGGCCTTGTACACCGCGAGGCGCTCGCGGCAAAAACGAATGATCTCCGCGGGGGTCGCCGCAGCGCCCTGCTTCAGGACAATCGCCGCCACGACCGATTCCCCCTTGTCCGGATGAGGTGTGCCGAAGACGGCGACCTCTTGGACGGCCGGGTGCTGATATAAAAATTCCTCCACCTCCGCCGGCCACACCTTGAACCCCGAAACGTTGATCATGTCCTTGACCCGGTCCACCAAAAAGACGTAGCCCTCGTCGTCCACCGTACCGACATCACCGGAGTGGAGCCACCCGTTGCGCAGCGCACGCTCGGTTTCGGCGGGCTTGCCCCAATACCCCTGCATGACGCCCGGACCGCGGATGCAGATCTCGCCCCACGCGCCGGTCGGCCGCTCGCGATCCTCCTCGTCCAGGATCTTCAGCTCCACATTCTCGATCGGCGTCCCCACGCTTCCGAATTTGTGACGGAAATCGTGGTTGTAACAGGCGAACGGGGAGCACTCGGTCAATCCGTAGCCTTCGTAAACAGGCCGGCCGAACCGTTCGGTCCAGCGGGCGGAAATTTCGCGCGGCATCGTGGCTGCCGCGGAGAACTCGTACCGGACGGAAGCGAACACGTCGTCGGCCAGCGGCATGTTCAGCAAAGCGATGTAAATCGTCGGCACGGCGAAGAACATCGTGACGCGATCCCGGGCCACCGACGCCAACACCCGCTCCGGCACGAACCGGCGATGCAGGACCAGGGTGCCGCCGGCGAGGAAGGTGGCGTTCATGATGAAGTTTTGCCCGAACACGTGAAAAACCGGCAGGAAGAGAAGCATGCGATCCTGGCGGGTGAACCCGGCGTGGTGCACGGTCGACCAAGCGTTGGAGACGACGTTGCCGTGCGAGAGGGTGGCGCCTTTCGGGAATCCGGTGGTGCCTGAGGTGTAGAGCAGGACGGCGGGCTCATGGGGCGCCATGTCCGCAAGAGCGCCCTGGGACGACCCTTTTTGAAGCCACTCCGCCAACGTGGGGCGGCCCTGCGGGTCGCCTTCGCACACCAGCACCTGCTTGACCCCGGGGCACTCACTGAGCGGGATGTTGGCCAGGAGTTCCCCGGTCGTGGCGATCAGGACGCAGCCGGAATCGTTGAGGATGTAGTTGAGCTCGCCGGATTTGTACATCGAGTTGATGGAGATTGCGATCACTCCGGCCCGTACGGCGGCGAGGTAACAGATCACGAACTCGGGAATATTGGGCAGGTAGAGTGCCACCCGCGCCCCCCGCCCGATCCCGTTGCCCTTGAACGCGTTGGCCAGGCGGTTGACGCGGCCATTCAAATCGGCGTAGGTGATGGCGGTACCTTCAAAGACAACGGCCGGCGTGTCCGGAAAGAATGTTGCCGCGCGTTCGACGTTCTGCGAAATATTCATGCAGTCCCTCTCCTTGGCTCGGAAGACATTCGGCACCACCCGGCTCCGAGATGACCCCGCTCCGGCAAGACGCATCGAAGAGAGCCCCGCAGCAGGCGGGCTGTCCGCTCGAACGCAAGACCGGCACGGGGATCTGGGAATGGGTCTGGGCGTTCTTACGTTTGGCTGCCGATTAAATAGGTCTTGACGCCGCCTCACCCGTGGGGGGGCATCCTGCGTTAACCCCTTGTATCGTGGGCGGAAAGGAAAAATCAAGCGCCACGGACTCGCGCGGCCTCGAGCGCGGGGCACAGCCGGTCGATGACGCGGCCGGCGGCCATACGGCCGCTGATGAACCGCGGGTCTTTGAACCCGGGCTGCCAGGTGAGGGTGGAGAGATCGTCGGAAACGACGAGGAGGGCCGCCGCCTCGACGCCGCGAAAACCGGCCACGGAAAACAGGGCCGAAACCTCCATCTCGACGGCCAGCGCCCCACGGCGGCGGAAGGCGAGGACCTTGTCGGGCGTTTCACGGAACGGCGCGTCGGTGGTCCAGACCGGGCCCGGGTGAACGCCGGCCCCCGCGGCGGCACACCCATCGGCAATCGTTTGGACCAGGGCGGGTGCGCCCGCGGATTCCAGCGCCGCGGGCGCGTAGTGGCGCGAGGTGCCCTCGTCGATGAAGGCCGACGTCGGCAGCACCAAGTCGCCGATGGCCACCGTCTGCGTAAGGGCACCGCACCAGCCGAGAAAGAGCAGGCGTCGGGCACCCCAGGCGATCAGGGTCTCCGCGACCATGACCGCGTAAGGGGCCCCCACCATCGGCCCGGCCAGGCAGGTTCGGGGATAGCGCGCGGAGTGCGTGTAAAGTCGACTGGTGAGGAGCCGTCGCCCCGCATCCGCACCGAACCCCAGGGCGATTCGCAACGACCCCACATCCGACCCGGTAGCGGCCAGAAGCGCCAGCGGCCCCAGCGACGGTGTTCCCTCGCCCCGCCGGGGTTGGATGATGGCATCCGGCATGGAACGCCTCCCGTCCGCCGGCCGTGCGGCTCACTGCGGTTTGTTCAATCGCCCCAGTTCGTCCCGGATTTCATCCAGCATATCGTTCAACCAGATGACATCCTCCATCGAAAGCCGCCCGGCCTTGACCGGCGCCCCGTCGGTGCCGTCCTTCTTCTTCAATATCCGCGGGCCGATCTGGAGCTTGGCCTCGCCCTCTCCGTAGCGGTTGATGGAGAGTACCAAGCCGGTCTCCTCGCTTTTCCATTTTTTCAGGACCTTGTCCTTTTCCGGATCGTAAGGCATCATTCCTCCATGCACAGGGTGGTGTGTTGTTGAATCCCGATCAGGCGGAAAGCTTCGAAAAATCGGCAAACGTATCGAAAAGCCCGGCAATCAGCGCCAGCAGGCAGAGCCGGTTACGGCGCACGGCCGGGTCCTCCGCCATGACCATGACGTCGTCGAAGAGGGCATCGACCGGGGCGCGCAGGGTGGCCACTCGCGCAAGCCCGTCGTCATACCGGCCTTGGCTCAGGTCCGCCTGCACGCGGGA
>JBFYWX010000441.1:0-3219 GCA_041310825.1 Desulfobacteraceae bacterium
TCCGAAATCAACAGTTGCTGTAGACACTAAAAAGAAGCTGACCTCCCGCAGGAAAAATTAAAAGTTTACAGAAGGTTGCCTGACGTTGGCAGGCAACCTTAAACGGGAACATCCGTTGGAACTCCCATTCTGTTCTCCCGCAGAGGCGCTGAGGCGCAGAGGGCTCACTCTTCCAGGCGGTTGACACAGCGGGTAATACCGGTCTTCATCACGTCTTCACCGAAGTTCAGAAGGTATCCGAGTTTGCAGCCCGTCATTCGCAGGTAGGTCTGTACCTGCTTCTTGTGGGCGGCACTCACGCGTTCCACGGACTTGAGTTCCAAGATCACCTTGCCCTCGACGATCAGGTCTGCCCGGAAGCCCTCATCGAACCTGATGCCCTTGTATTGGATCGGCACTGGAACTTGGCGCTCAACCTTCAGTCCGCGATCACCGAGTTCACGAGCCAGGATGACTTCGTAGACCGTTTCCAGCAGTCCCGGTCCCAGCTCACGATGCACGGCTATTG
This sequence comes from Desulfobacteraceae bacterium, assembly GCA_041310825.1. GTDB lineage: Bacteria > Desulfobacterota > Desulfobacteria > Desulfobacterales > SpSt-501 > SpSt-501. The sequence goes on from JBFYWX010000441.1 coordinate 509, forward strand.
CCGCCTCAATCACCCGCGTTCCGATCTCGTTTTCCGCCATCCTCTGCGCCTCCGCGACTCTGCGCGAGTCATCTTCCTTTCAGGTTCCATCAGGTGGGTTGAAAGCGGCGCATGAAGCTGCGGTCCAGGTGGTCCTTGAGCGCGAAGCCCAGCCGGCCGCCGAACACGACGGACTTCCAGTTCACCACCGCGGTCCCATCCCCCATGTTGAAGGCAAGCAGGTAGGAGGCCTGGGGAGTGAACGGCATCAGGGAGGCGCCGTCGAGCGCCCCTTGCAGGTTCGCGAGCAGCACCGGGTTCTGCCGCACCGCATAGACCCCCACCCGGGCCAGGGGCCGGGGGGCGAAGCTGATGCAGTCACCCCCGCCGAAGATTTCCGGGTATTTCACGGACCGCAGGAACTGGTCGACGAGCAGCCCGCCGTCCTCGCCGGTGGGGAGCCCCGCGTCGCGGAACAGGGGCGACGGCGCCACCCCCACGGCCAGCAGCAGGACATCGCAGGCAAGCTCGCCCCCCGAAGCGAGCCGCGCCCGCTGCCCTTCGGCCGCCGCCAGCCGGTCGCCCGCCATCACCCCGACATCCAAATGCGCTAGGCGCCGTTGCACCCGCCCCCGCACCCGCTCGCCGAACCCCGGCAGCAGGTCGCGTCCCGCCACCAGCGTGATCCGCGCCCGGCCGCGGGCATCCACCGTCAGCCGGCGCAGGTTCGCCGCAATCTCCACTCCGGCCGGGCCGCCGCCGGCGACAAGGATGTCCGGGGTTTTTCCCTCGCTCAGCGCCGCATGGATATGGGAGCGGGCCGCCAGCAGATTTTCGATGGGCTTGACCGGAAAGAGGGCCGGATGGCTCGCGAAGCATGGGCCCACGGGGACCAGACTGCCGGTGTTGAAGGAGACCACATCGTAGGAGAGAGCCCCCCCGTTCTCCAGCTCCAGGCGCCGGCCGGCCCCGTCGACCCGGACGACCCGGTCCTCGACGAACTCCCCTCCCCCGGCGCAGGTCATCTCCCGCACCGGGAAGCGGATCTCCTCGGGCCGGTAGATCCCCGAGAGCATGCCGGGCCCCATGCCGGAGTAGTAGTGCAGGGGCGAGGGGCCGACCACCGTGACCCGGTGCCCGGCCTCCACAAAGCGCCGCAGGTGCTTGAGCACCATCATGTGGGCATGCCCCGCACCGACCAGAACCAGATGTTTTGACATAATGAAGGATGGCGGTGTTTAGAGTTTGGTGTTTCGTGTTTGGTGAACGGAAGAGATGAGGAGGACTACGTCAAGTCTTCCGCGTCTCGTTCATCAGTGATTCGATTTCGTCCGCCTCCCGCGGGACATCGGCCGTGAGATCTACCGGGTCCCCGGCGGTGATCAGGATGTCGTTCTCGATTCGCACGCCGATGCCCTCCGCGCGGATGTAGACTCCCGGCTCGCAGGTGAAGACCATGCCGGGCTCGAAGGGCCGGAAGCGGTCGCCGACGTCGTGGACATCGAGCCCGAGATGGTGGGAGGTCCCGTGCGGAAAGTACTGCTTGTAGAGGGGTTTTTCCGTGGGTTGACTCCGGACGGCTTCCGGGTCGAGCAGGCCCAGCCCGACCAACTCCCGCTCCATCACCCGGCCCACCTCCGCGTTGAGCCGGTCCAGAGTGCCGCCGGGCCGCAGCATGTCGATGGCCGCCTTCTGGACCCTGAGCACCGCGTTGTAGACCTCTTTCTGGCGCGCGGTGAAACGCCCGCTCGCGGGTACCGTGCGGGTCAGATCTCCCGCGTAGTGGCTGTACTCTGCGCCGAAGTCGATCAGGACCAGGTCGCCAGCCTGGACCTGCTTGTCGTTTTTGACATAGTGCAGGACGCAGGCGTCGGCGCCCGCGGCCACGATGGTCTGGAAGGCCGGGCCGCGCGAGCGGTTGCGCAGAAACTCGTGCCAGATCTCGGCCTCGATCTCGAACTCCCAGACCCCCGGCCGGATGAACCCGAGCAGGCGCCGGAACGCTTTGGCGGTGATGGCCGCCGCCTGCCGGATGCAGTCGACTTCCGCAGGCGACTTGACGGCCCGCAGCTGCTGCAGGAGCGGCGCCAGCCGTTCGTAAGCGTGCAGGGGAAAGGCGTTGCGGCACCATTTCCCGAAGCGTGCATCGCGGGTCTCCACCACCGTTGTCGCCCGCGGGTGCTCGTTGGTGTTGAGATAAATTCCCTTCGCCTGGACCATCAGGGTCGGGAACAGGGTCTCGAACTCCGAGTTCCATAAGACCGTCTCCACCCCGGAGTGGGCCTGGGCCTCCTCCCGGGTGCAGCGCTTGCCTTCCCAGAGGGCGATCGCGTCGTTGGTCTCGCGCAGGAACAGGATTTCGCGGTGCTTGGCCTCCGGGGCGTCGGGGAAGAGGACCAGCGCGGTCTCCTCCTGGTCGATGCCGGAAAGGTAAAGCAGGTCAGTCTGTTGAACGAAGGGGTGCACGCCGTCGGCGCTCTTGGGCATCAGGTCGCTGGAGTTGACAACGGCGACGGTGCCGGGCTTGAGGAGGCCGGCCAGCCGGCGGCGGTTGTCGATGAAGAATTGCGGGTCGATCGGCGGGGTACGCATACGGTCAACTGTGCGTGAGGCCATGCGCCTTTTTGAACGCGTGCCACTCGTCGTGGTCGATCGCACCATCCTTGTTCAGGTCGATCGTCGCGAAAACCTTCGGCTCGGCCTGGGGGAAATAAGCCTTGAACTCCTCCCAG
>JBFYWX010000444.1:0-9461 GCA_041310825.1 Desulfobacteraceae bacterium
GGCACCCGCGAGCTCTCGGCGCTGGCGATGGGCATCAGCATCATGTCGCTCTTTCGGAAAATCCCCAGCCGCCTGCTGAACATGCAGCTCTTCCTGCAGCACAGCCTGGCCTGCGGCATCGTCTCCCGGCTGTTGGCCGCCCACAGGACCATGCGCCAGACCGAGCAGATGTTCACCTCGGGGCTTTTGCACGACCTGGGCCGCCTGGTCACCTTCATCTACTTCCCCAAAGAGATCATGGCCTGCATGGGCCAGGCCGCGCGAGACCGCATGAGTCTGTCGGCTGCGGAAAAGAAACGCTTCGGCTGCCATCACGGCCACATCGGCCAACACATGCTCCATCAGTGGCGGCTGCCCGCCAGCCTGGAGACCAACGTCTGTTTTCATCACGAGCCGACGGAGGCCCCGGACCCCGCCGCCGCCGCCCTGGTCCACGTGGCGGACCTGCTGGTGAACGCGCTCGGCATCGGCAGCAGCGGCGAGCGCTACGTCCCGCCCCTTGACCCGCAGGGCTGGGAAGCGGCGGGGCTTTCCGCCGACTGCTTTGAAACCGTGGTTCAGCAAACGCTCCACCAGTTCAAAACACTGGATTTTCTGCTGCAGGTGAAGGCCTTATGAGCGTGACCCCGCGACTGGACCCTGAAAAGCTGCTAGCGCGCATCGAATGCCTGGAAGACAACCGCCGCTTCGTCCAGAACGTGCTCGAAATGGCCATCTCGCTCGTGGATTTCCAGGAGAACATCGTCAGCAGCTGCGGGCCCGAGACCATCCTGGAGGAGGCGGAGAAGCGCATCCGCTACCTGATCCCCTTCCAGGCCAACGCCCTCTATCTCGTCGATCCGGACAGCTCGGACTTCCGGCTGACGGTCTGCTCCCCGCCCGAATTCCGGCAGTTCATCACCGCCGAGATGGAGAAGCTGATTGAAAAGGGCTTTTTCGCCTGGGCCATCCGCGAGCGGCGCGGGATCATCGTCACCCCGGACCACCACACCACCCCCGTGGTGATGCATGTCATCGCCACCCACTCGCGGATCCGCGGCATGTTCATCGGCCAGCTCGACCCCGCGCGCCAGCAGATCCCGGACACCGCCCTGACCCTGCTCTCGATCATCCTGCTCAACACCGCCAATGCCCTTGAAAGCCTCGAGTTCTGCCGGCTGCTGCGCCAGCAGAACTTTAACCTCGAGCGCAAGGTGGAGGAGCGCACCCAGGCCCTGCAGGAATCCGAGCGGCAAATGCAGCAGGTGATCAAGCTTCAGGCCATCGGCACCCTGGCCGGGGGCATCGCCCACGACTTCAACAACATTCTCTTCCCCATCATCGGCTACACGGAGCTGGCCCTGGACGATGTGCCCAAGGAGAGCCAGACCCACAACAGCCTCGAGGAGGTCCTCAAGGCCGCCAACCGCGCCAAGGAGCTCGTCCAGCAGATCCTCACCTTCAGCCGCCAGAACGGTCGCGAGCGCAAGCCGACCCGGGTCTCCGATATCCTGCGCGAGGCCTTGAAGCTCCTGCGGGCCTCCATCCCCACGACCATCGACATCGCCTCGGTCATCGCCGAGTCCGAGCCCAGCGTCATGGGCGACCCGACCCAGATTCACCAGATCATCATGAATCTCTGCACAAACGCCTACCACGCGATGCAGGAGACCGGCGGCCGGCTCGAAATCACCCTGGAGCCAGTGGAGATCGGCTACGAGGAGGCCGTTCGGCGCATCGGCATCCAGATGGGCCCCCACCTGCACCTGATGGTGAAAGACGAGGGGGTGGGCATGGACGCATCGGTGATGGACCGGATCTTCGAACCCTATTATACGACCAAGGAGCCCGGCAAGGGGACCGGCCTGGGGCTGTCCGTCATCCACGGCATCGTCAAAAACCACGGCGGCTTCATCACCGTGGAGAGCGTCCCCGGAAGGGGGAGCACCTTCCACGTCTATCTGCCCGCGATCGGGGAGGTCGTCGAGGACGGCTCGGGCGATGTCCTTCTTTCCGGGGCGGCGGGACAGGAGCGCATCCTGCTCGTGGACGACGAGGAATCGATCGTGTCCATGGAAACGCAGATGCTGGAGCGCCTCGGCTACCGCGTGACGGCCTGCGCCGGCAGCGCCGAGGCTTTTTCGACCTTCTCGGCGGACCCCGACCGATTCGACCTCGTGATCACGGACATGACCATGCCGCACATGACCGGCGAGAACCTGGCCCGGAGGCTCATGGAGCTCCGGCCGGAGCTGCCGGTGATCCTTTGCACCGGCTACAGCGAGATGATCAGCGAAGAAAAAGCCATGAGCATGGGGATCCGCAAATTCATCCTCAAGCCGGTCGTCATGAGCGAGCTGGCCGCCGCGATCAGAAGCGCCCTGGAATCCTGCCCCCCGCGCTGGCCGGCGCCTCTGCCGAGGGCCGCCGAAAATCCGACCCGCCCCCCTCTCCTCTCCTGAGATATCCCCCCGGCGGCGCCGCCGGGTCCGAAACCGCAGACAGTCGCAGGGTTGACGTATGCCCGGGCCGGGGCCATATTGATCGGCCAGGTCACGGGGGCGGCCCGCTTGAGCCCCTCGGAAGGAGGATGGCACATGCCGGCGCACACCCATCGCTTTGTCGAAACCTACACCGGACTGGTCGGCTTCGGGCTCGACCGGCCGACCGACGAGAACACCCTGGCGGTCTATTTGCAGAAGTTCTCGGACGACGCGCTGCTGGAGGTCCTGCTTCCGCGCCTGAACGCCGCGGAACTCGCGGAAACCTTCGACCTGGTCAATCGCCTGATGCGCCGCCACATGAGCGAAGAGGAGTACCACCGCCTGTTCCTGAAAGACGACTGAGAGGTGAGCCGGATGCTGACCGAACGACAATTGGAGAACTACGCCGAGGTGCTGGGGTGGGGTCTCACCACGGCCCGCGGCCATCGCTTCCGCAAGCAGGAGATCGTCCAGATCCGCTTCCACGCAGGTGCCATCCGCCTGGCTGAGATCCTCTATCGAAACCTGATTCAGGCGGGCGTGAACCCCGTGCTGCGGCTCGCCGGCACCCCGGAGATGGAGCGGCAGTTCTACCGGCTCGCCGCCCCCGCGCAGTTGGCTTTCATTCCGCCCGGCGAGGAGCGGCTCATGCAGCGGTTGAACGGCGGGATCTACCTGCACGCCCCCGACTGCCTGACCCACCTCCAGGCCGCCGATCCGTGCAAGCTCGCACGAACCGCGATCTCCCAGAAACCGCTCAGGGCCATCCTGGAGCAGCGCGAGGCCCGGGGCGAGTACGGTTGGACCCTCTGCGTGCTGCCGACCGCGGAGCTCGCCCGCCGGGCCGGCCTCACCCTGCGGGACTATACGCGTCAGGTGGTGAAGGCCTGCTTTCTGGACAGCCCCTGCCCGGTCGTGCGCTGGGTCGAGATCCACCGCCGGGCGGCTGAGATCAAGGCCTGGTTGGACCGCATGCAGGTGAAGGCGTTTCACGTCGAATCGGCCGGGGTCGACCTTGAGCTGGTTTTAGGCGAGCGGCGGCGCTGGGCCGGGATCTCCGGCCGCAACATTCCCAGCTTCGAGCTTTTCGTCAGCCCGGACGGGCGCGGCACCCGGGGACGATTCTTCGCCGACCAACCCTCCTTCCGCAGCGGGAACATCGTCCGCGGTGTGCGCCTGGAGTTTTATCGGGGCCGGGTGGTGCGGGCCACCGCCGAGGAGGGCGAAGCGTTCCTCAACCGCCAGATCGCCATGGATGCCGGCGCCGGCCGGGTGGGGGAGTTCTCGCTCACGGACAAGCGGTTTTCGCGCATCAACCGCTTTATGGCCAACACGCTTTATGACGAAAATTACGGGGGCCCTTTCGGCAACTGCCATATCGCCCTGGGCTCATCCTACGCCACCACCTACGCCGGTCCGGCCCACCGGTTGAGCGCGGAGCTCCGCAAAAGGCTCGGGTTCAACGATTCGGCCCTGCACTGGGATTTCGTCAATACGGAGAAGAAGCGGGTGAGCGCCATCCTGGTGGACGGCTCACGCCAGGTGGTGTACGAAGACGGTCGATTTCAGAAGTGAGAAGGCCCTCAGCAGGCCGACAGCACCGGGCACTTTTCCCCGAACCCGGTGGCTGGAGCGGCAGCGGGTTGGTGGGGACGGGTCGTGCCTGCCAGTCCCTTGACGCAGTCCACCAGCTTCTGAAGTGAGAAGGGTTTGGCCAACACCCGGTCGAAATCGGTATTGTTCAGAAACCAAGGGGTTCCCGACATGCCGATGACAGGGGTCCGCCGCCGCGGGGTGGACCGGATGTGCCGCAGCACCCCCAATCCGTCCACTTTCGGCATCAGGACATCGGTGATGACGAGGTCGAAGCAGCCGCTCTCGAATTTCTGAATCCCCTCCCGGCCATCCTCGGCTGTTTCCACGCAATGGCCATGGCGGACCAGCGCGGCTTCAATCAGTCCCGAAATACCCTTCTCATCCTCGATGACCAGAACGGAGCTCATACCCCTCCATGCGCGGCAGTAAACCATTTGGGGTGGGTGATTATCGAGCGGCATAAATAGCCTTTCCGGCGCTGCCTGTCAAACCGGGATATCCCGGGCCTCCCACGATCCGCAATCACTTTATGAACAACTTTTATCCTGTTGAAAAAATTTAAGTTTCGGACAGATGATGCTCACGATGGGCCAATGGCCCGGTTCGGGACCATTTGAAGAGGAATAGCATTGATTTCAACTGGATGGGCATAGTCACGAGGTCGCCCCGTGACCGATGGCGCAGCGATTTTCTCGCAGGATCTTCGATTATCTCAGTTTTTCATAAAAAATAAGTTCCCCCCTTATACTTTGTACTTGCCGAAATCCTCCGTCGAAAGCTTTTCGAGGTAATCCGCCCACTTTTTACCCTCCTCGCTCGTGTCCGCAATCTCCACGTCCCCCTCACGCAGCTTGGAGTGCTGGAGGACCGCGTCGTCCACGAAAATCGGGGCATGAAACCGCAGGGCCAGGGCGATGGCATCGCTCGGGCGGGCGTCCATGTCGAAGTTTCCCTCCTTGGACAGGAAATGGATGCGTGCAAAAAAGGTGTTGTCCTTCAGGTCGCACACCTCGACCTTGGAAATCGACGTGCCGAGCAGTTCGCTGAAGTTCTTGAAAAGGTCATGGGTCATGGGCCGCTCGTAATTGATGTTCTGCAAGGCCGATGCGATCGAGGTGGCCTCGAGCAGCCCGATCCAAATAGGAACCGCCTGTTCGTCATCCTCGGTTTTCAGGATGATGATGGGCGTGTTCGATGTCGGGTCCATGGTCAGACCGGCAACGTTCACCTTATGCAGCATCTTGTGCGCCTCCCTTCCCCTTTCCGTGGGCCCCTTCTTCGGCATCCACCACCCCTCGCAGCGAATGCGCCATCGCCTTCTCGATCCGCACCCGTGCAAGGGACCCCGGGCCGATTTGATCGGCGCCTGGTTCTGAGTGAAAGTGGACGATTTTATTGCCGGGCGTCCGGCCGGTCCACAGGGCCGGGTCCGTCGTGCCAGGAGACCCGGACCCGCTTCGTTTGCCGGTCCCCTCGACCAGCACCTCCTGGACCGAGCCGACCAGGGCCGCGTTGCGCGCGAACGTGAACCCGTCCTGCAATGCGAGCAGTGCATGCAGACGCTCGCGGCTCACGTCAACGGGGACCTTCTCGGCGAACTGGCAGGCGGGCACGTTCGGCCGGTCGGAGTACATGAAGGCGAACAGGCCATCGAATCGCACGGTACGGATCAGATCGAGCGTCAGCTCGAAATCGGCCCCCGTCTCACCGGGAAAACCGACGATCATGTCGGAGGTCATGGCGATCTCGGGGCAAGTATCCCGTAGTTTAAATACCTTGTCAAGGTAATGCTCCCGGGTGTAGCCGCGGTTCATGCGGCTGAGGACCCGGTTGGAGCCGGACTGGACCGGCAGGTGGATATGGGCGCAGAGCTTCTCGAGACGGGCGAAGCACGCCATGAGGCCCGCGGTCAAATCCTTGGGGTGCGAGGTGGTAAACCGGATCCGCATCAGGCCTGGGATGCGGTCAACGCGGGATAATAGCTCGGAAAAGGTGCAGAGGCCCTCTTTTTGACCGTAGCTGTTCACGTTCTGACCGAGCAGCGTCACCTCGCGGGCCCCGGAGCGCACCGCCTCCCGGATTTCGCGCACTATCTCCTCCGGGGGCCGACTGACTTCACGGCCGCGCACGTAGGGCACCACGCAGTAGGCACAGAAGTTGTCGCAGCCGCGCATGATGGTGATGAACCGGCTCACCTTTTCCGGGGCCCCCTGCGCTGACGGCGCCACCCGGGTATCAGCGAACGGGATGTTCAACTCGACATCGACGATGCGGCAGCGTTCGTCGGCGACCCGCCGTACATGGGCGGAAAGGCGCTGGATCGCCCGGGTTCCGATGACGATGTCCACATGCGGGGCCCGCTCCAGGATACGGGCGCCTTCCTGCTGAGCGACGCAGCCGGCCACCCCCACGATCAGATCCGGACGGCGGCGCTTGAGGTCCGCCAGTTGCCCCAGAACGCTGAAGGCCTTCTGCTCGGCCTTGGCCCTGACCGAGCAGGTGTTGACGATGACCAGATCCGCCGACTCGAGCGCCGGGGAAAGGTGGAGGCCCATGAGCGCCAGGGCCGCCGCCATCTGCTCGGAGTCGGCCACGTTCATCTGGCAACCGATCGTGTGTATGTAGAGAGTTCTTAGCTGCATACGTCGTTAGGGCCGCAGGGGGTCAGGGGGTCGGGGACCCGGATTCAGGATACGGGATAAGGTGTTCCGGGTTCACGGTTTAAAGATCGTCAGAGTCGGAGTCGGATAGGCAATGCCTATAATGCGCTATAATGCCTAAAATGCCTAAAATTTAAACAGATCAACCGAACACCAAGCATCCATTCAACCAATAACCCAATTACCTATTCACCAAACACGAAACACCAAACACGAAAAGCCAAAAACTGAATACGACCAACTCGGAACTCTGACTTGGAACTCGGCGCAGCGATTTTAGAGGGCCGACCAACCACTGAGATCGAAGTTACAACCGCCGGGGGGCCTTTTCAACCCTTGATGGGAATTGTTTGGCGATTGAGCCTGCGGTCCGGATCGGCTATAGCACCGGTTCATGAAGAAGTTATGGAACCTGATGACCCCCGACGCAACGGTGGTCGCGCGCCTCGCCGAGGCCCTGGGCGGCCACCGAGCGGTGGCCGCCGCCCTGGTCAACCGCGGCATCGACTCACCGGAAAAGGCGCATTCCTTTTTGAACGCCTCCCTGTCGGAGTTGCGACCGCCGACCGAATTGAAGGACATCGACGAAGCCGCCGCCCGGCTGGTGCGCGCCGTCACCGCCGGTGAGCACATTCTGCTCTTCGGGGACTACGACGTAGATGGAACGACCGCGACCGCGCTCCTTTTGGAACTCCTCAGGGCCTGCGGGGCCAGGGTCTCCTACTATATCCCGGACCGGCGGCGGGAAGGCTATGGGTTTCAGCCCCAGCACATCGCGGAGGTCGCCCTCCCCCGCGGGGCCACCCTTCTGGTCACGGTGGATTGCGGCTCGGGCAGCCACGACGCCGTGGCGGCTGCGCGGGCCGCGGGCATCGACGTAGTCGTCACCGATCATCACAACCTGGGAGAGGTGCTCCCCGCGGCCGTCGCGGTCGTCAACCCCAAGCGCGCCGATGATCCCTCCGGGTTGAGCCATCTGGCCGGGGTCGGCGTCGCCTTCTGCCTGGGGATCGCGCTGCGCAAGCGCCTGCGCGAGATCGGATTCTGGGGGAGCCGCGCCGAACCCAATCTGCGCGCTTTCTGCGATCTCGTGGCGCTCGGCACCATTGCCGACATGGTGCCCCTGGTGGCGGACAACCGCATCCTATCCAAGGCGGGCCTCGATCTGCTCGGCAACGCGCGCCGACCCGGGCTGGCGGCGCTGATGGAAGCGAGCGGGATCCTGCATCGACGGGCCGCAGCCGAAGACGTGGCCTTTCGCCTGGGGCCCCGGCTGAACGCCGCCGGCCGGATCGGCCACGCCAGCCTCGCCGTGGAGCTGCTGACCGCGGATGGAATGGGGCGCGCCCGGGTCCTGTCCCAGCGGTTGAACGACCTCAATGCCCAACGCCAGGAGTTTGAAAAGCAAGCATTGATGGAGATCGACGCCCAACTGCGCCGGCAGCCGGAGCTCCTGGAGCGCCGCAGCCTGGTCTTCGCGGGTGCCGGGTGGCACGAGGGCGTGGTCGGCGTTGTCGCCGCGCGACTCGTGGAGCGCTACTACCGCCCGGTGGTGGTGATCGCCTTGAACGGGGACCACGGACGGGGGTCGGCCAGGGGGCTGCCCGGCATGGACCTCTTCGCGGGTCTTGCCGCCTGCCGGGACCGCCTGGAGGATTTGGGGGGGCACGTCCAGGCCGCCGGGCTCCGCATCGCAACCCACCAGGTCGATGCCTTTCAGGCGGCCTTCGAGGAGAGCATCCGCCGCAGCTGCCCGCCGGCACTCTTCACCCCGTCCCTGCCCATCGATGCCGAGCTGAGTTTGAACGACATCACCGAGGAGCTGGCCGACGAGCTGGAGTCGCTGACCCCTTACGGCAGCGGGAACCCCGAGCCGCTCTTCATGGCCCGGGATGTCGCGGTCGTCTCCTGCACGCGGGTCGGAACCGGCCACCGGCGGATGGTCCTGCGTCCTCCATCCCCCGCCGGGGCCCCCCGCCTCCAGGCGATTCAGTTCAATGCCGGCCCCGAGAAAGAGGAACCGGCCTATTTTGCGCAGATGGCCTTTCGGGTGCGCTGGAACCGCTGGAACGGCACCCGCCGCCTGCAGCTGGTGGTCGAGGCGGTTCAGTCGGCGCGCCAGTCGCAGCTGGCGGCGGCTCCGGCCCCCGGCGTAGAAACGACCCGGCGCGTCCCCCGGGGCTGATCTAAAAAAAATCTGGCGAAAACTCGTTTTTCTTCTTGAAATTCGCCGCACTTGCTTTTATGATGCCCTGTCGAACATGCGGTGATCATCCGTCTTACGCAAAGGAAACGAAACCATGGGAAAGGTCTTTCGACCGAGCACGCGGGAGTCCTCCATTCTCTCGAAAATCGAATCCACCAAGGAGCACAAGCGCCGCCTCGCCATCGGGGGTCTGCGGGACTGCGCCGACGCACTCTCCAACGCCATCGCCATGAAGCTTGTGGAAAACCACCTGGTGGAGACCAGCAACAAGAACTCGCTCGAAGAGCAGATCAAGTCCTGCTTTGAAAAACTCACCCGCGCCAGCGACTTCGAAATCGACTATCAGATCGCCCCGATCCGCAACCTGGTCCCGGATTTCAACGTCGTCAGCCTCTACCTGACGGCCTTCATCCTGGAAACCGTGCTCAACCACAAGGACACGGTCGACGTCTTCGGTTCGGACGAAGACATCTACCTGGCCGTCCACCAACAGGTGAAAAAACACCTCCCGGTGTGATGCCCCTCCGCTTTCTCCCG
>JBFYWX010000450.1:0-5731 GCA_041310825.1 Desulfobacteraceae bacterium
GGCGCGCTTGATTTCGGCGATGATGTTGGCGCCCGATGGACCCGGCGACCGAAGGCGTTCGAAAAAGGGCCGGATGTCGCGACGCGCCTCGGCCGCCCGGCGCAGGCCGTCTTCCGGCAGCTGCCGGCGGGCGGCCGCGACCTGCGCCCGTTTGACGGCCACGATTCGTTCGAGAATTCCGCTGGCCACGCTGTGTCTGCCTTTCGCGTTACCCGTTCTCGCGGGTGAAGTGAACGAGGGCCTCGAGTTTGCCGCGGGCCGCGCCCGAGTCGATGCTCTCGGCGGCCAGCCGCATTGCCGCCTCCAGGGTCTCCGCCCGCCCGGCCGCGACCAGCGCGGCGGCGGCGTTGAGCAGGACCACGTCGCGCCCGGCGCCGGGGGCGCCGCCGAGGATCGCACGGGTGATCGCGGCGTTTCGGGTCGGGTCGCCGCCGGCGACCTCCGCGCGCTCGGCGCGGCGGCCCACATACTGCTCGGGGGCGATGTCGTAGGTGCGGATCTGGCCGTCGTCGAGCTCGCAGATGCGGGTGGGGGCGCAGACGCTGATTTCATCCAGCCCGTCGTGTCCGTGCACGACGAAGGCGCGCCGCGAGCCGAGCATCCGCAGCGCCTGGGCGACCATCTCGGTCAGGGCGGGGGCGTAGACCCCGAGCAGCTGACAGGTGGCGGCCGCCGGGTTGGCGAGCGGCCCGAGCATGTTGAAGATGCTGCGGATGCCCACCTCGCGGCGGGCGGCGGCGGCATGCTTGAGCGCACCGTGGTAGAGCGGAGCGAAGAGAAAGCCGATGCCGATCTCGCCCAGCGCCTCCTCGACCACCTCGGGCGCGACATTCAAATTGACGCCGAGGGCCTCCACCACGTCCGCGCTGCCGCAGCGGCTCGAGACCGAGCGGTTGCCGTGCTTGGCCACGGTCACCCCGCAGCCGGCCACGACGAAGGCCGTGGTGGTGGAGATGTTAAAGGTGTTGGCGCCGTCCCCTCCCGTGCCGCAGGTGTCGACGACGGTCTTCCCCGGGGCCTGGATGCGCACGGCCTTGCGCCGCATCACCCCCGCGGCCCCGGCCAGCTCCTCGAAGGTCTCCCCCTTGGTGGCGAGGGCGGCCATAAACGCACCGATCTGGGCGCTGGTGGCGCTGCCGCTGAAAATCTCCTCGATCATCCCGGACATCTCGGCTTCTGAAAGGTTTTTTTGGGCGATGATGGTTTGAAGGTGTTCTTTGAACATAAGCGGGTCCTTTCGTTTTTTGGGCGGTCAGACCGGAATCGGCTGGTGCGTCATTTTGAGGAAGTTCCGCAGTAGGCGTTTGCCGACGCTGGTCATGATGGACTCGGGGTGAAACTGCACCCCTTCGGTGGGGTGGCTGCGGTGCCGGATCCCCATGATCTCCCCGTCCTCGGACTCGGCGCTGATCTCCAGACAGGCGGGCAGGGGCTCGCGCGCCACGGCGAGCGAGTGGTAGCGCATGGCCTGGAAGGGGCTCGGGATGCCCTGGAACAGGGTGCGGCCGTCGGCCGTGACGTTCGAGGTCTTGCCGTGCATGAGGCGCTGGGCGGCAACGACCTCACCGCCGAAGGCGAGCGCGATGGCCTGGTGGCCCAGGCAGACCCCGAGGATGGGGATGCGGCCGGAAAAGTGCCCGATGGCCGGCAGCGTGATCCCGGCCTGCTCCGGCCGGCCGGGGCCCGGGGAGATGATCAGCCCCCGCGGGGCGAGGGTCTCCAGCTCCTCTATGCTCAGGCGGTTGTTGCGGGCCACCCGCACCTCCGCCCCCAGCTGCATGAGGTATTGGTAGAGGTTGTAGGTGAAGGAATCGAAGTTGTCGATCATGACCAGCATGGTCTCTCCCTCCTCAGATGGTAGGTTCCGGGGCGATGAGCTCGAGCGCCTTCTGCAGCGCCTTGGCCTTGTTGACGGTCTCCTCGCGCTCGCGCTCGGGGTCCGAGTCGGCCACGATGCCGGCGCCGGCCCGCACCGAGAGCTTTCCGTCCGTGATACAGGCGGTGCGGATGGTGATGGCCATGTCCATGTTGCCGCTGAAGGAGAGATAGCCCGCGCAGCCGCCGTAGGGGCCGCGGGGCTCCTTCTCGTGCGCGGCGATGAGCTCCATGGCGCGCACCTTGGGGGCGCCGCTCAGGGTGCCCGCCGGGAAGGTCGCGGCCAGGAGGTCCCAGGCGTCCAGCCCGTGCTGGAGGTCGCAGCGGATGTTGGAGACCAGATGCATCACGTGCGAATAGCGCTCGACCACCATGAGGTCGGTCACCTGGACGCTGCCGATCTCGGCGACCCGACCGAGGTCGTTGCGGCCGAGATCGACCAGCATCAGGTGCTCGGCGCGCTCCTTTTCGTCACGCAGGAGATCGTCGGCATACTGGCGGTCTTCCTGCTCGGTGCGGCCGCGCGGGCGGGTGCCGGCGATCGGCCGCAGGGTGGCGACCCGGTTTTCCAGCCGCACCATCGTCTCGGGCGATGAGCCGACCAGGACCGTGTCGTCCAGGTGCACGAAGAAGAGATAGGGCGAGGGGTTGATGTAGCGCATGGCCCGGTAGAGCCGCCAGGGGTCCGGAGTGTGGTCGCAGGTGAAGGGCTGGGAGATCACCGCCTGGATGATGTCCCCGGCGCGGATATGCTCCTTGAGGGTGCGCACCGTGGCGCGGAACTCTTCCTCGGGCAGCGTGGGGACAAGTTCCGGCCGGCGGCCGGCCGCGACGGCCGGCCGCCGGATGCGGGGGGCTGCGATTTTGGCGAGCATCCGCTCGAGCCTCGCCTCCGCGTCGGCCCAGGCCGCCGCCGGGTCCTGTTTCGGGAAGGTGATGGCGACGAGGAGCAGGGTGTGGCGCGCATTGTCGAAGATCAGCACCTCGCCCGGGATCATGAAACAGGCGAGCGGCTTGTTTCCCGGCCAGCGGTGGGGGATCGCTTCCAAAAAAGAGACCATCTCATAGTTGATATGGCCGACGAGCCCCCCCCAGAAGCGCGGCAGGTTGAAGAGGTCGGCCGGGCGGTAGGGAGAGAGAAGCTCCTTGAGGGCCTGGAAGGGTTTGCCCCCATGGGGCACCTGCCGCACGGCACCCCCTTGCTCGACCTCCAGCCGGTCGGCGAAGACCCGGGCGATCAGGTGGGAGGAGAACCCCAAGAAGCTGTAGCGCCCCCAGCGCTCGCCGCCCTCCGCGCTCTCGAGAAAGAAGAGGGGGCCCTTGTTCTCGTAGAACCGGCCGAAGAGGGAGACCGGCGTGTGCGTGTCGGCCAGGATCTGGGCGCAGACCGGCACCACATCGTAGGTCTCCGCAAGCTTCAGGAACCGGTTCTTGTCGGGGAAGCGGCTTAAAATCATACATCCTCCATCGGTTCGGCGACGGTCGCGGGATCGCCGCGGTTGAGGCCTCCAAACAAAAAGGCTGTGGGAGTTTCGGCCCACAGCCTTTTTGAAAGTGAAAAAAGACCGTGGGCCTTCGGAGTGGCCCACGATCCTTGTTATGTTGGATACCTAATGCCGGTCGTGCAGGCTACTCCGTGGGAGCGACCTGCCACCACCACTGTCGGTGAATACGCGTTTCTATGGTTGGCATAAAATGACGCATCATGCGTTCCTGAATGATAATGACGCTAAAATAC
This sequence comes from Desulfobacteraceae bacterium, assembly GCA_041310825.1. Lineage (GTDB taxonomy): Bacteria > Desulfobacterota > Desulfobacteria > Desulfobacterales > SpSt-501 > SpSt-501. Next base: position 3,614 of record JBFYWX010000450.1, read on the forward strand.
CCGATTGCGAGCGGCTGTCAAGCATTTTTTTGGGGTGAAATGGTGCTGGTCTTTTGCTTCCATTTTGTGTAAAATTACAAAATGATACTGTCCATGTCGTTCATGGGGCGATTTTGGGGGTGCGCATGAAACGGGCCCTGGCGACGATGGCGATCATTTATTGGGTCTTGACGGGAGCGGCGGCGGCCGGCGGACCGCCGACCGCCGCCGACAAATTTGCAGACCGGCCGGGGGTCGTCGTGACCGAGGTGCTCGAGATCCGGGCCGTCGTGGAAGCGATCGATCCGGCAAAGCGCATCGTGACAATGAAGGGCCCCCAGGGACGGTCCTTTACTCTGAAGGCGGACAAGGCCGTCATCAACCTCAACCAGATCCGAAAAGGCGATTCGGTCCGGGTGGATTTCGTCGAGTCCATCGCGGTCCTGGTGAGCCGGGCCGATGCCCCCGCGAACGCGGCCGGCAGCCGGCTGGTCTCGGTGGCGCCCAAGGGGGCGAAACCGGCGGTCCTCCTGGCCGAGACGGTCCAGGTGACGGCCGTGGTGGCGGCCGTCGACCTAAAGGCGCACACGATCTCCATCAAGCAGCCCGGCGGCAGCCGCAAGGCCGTCACAGTGGACCGGGGCTTCAAACGGCTGCGGGAGTTTCGCCCGGGCGACCGGGTGATCCTGCGATTGACCGAGGCCCTGGCCCTTAAGATCGAAAAGCGCAAATAGAGATCATCAGGAGAGAATGTCGCATGCGTAAGGGATTTCTGCCTGCCGTCGTTTTGTTGATCGCCGTGTGGGGGTGGGGGATGATGTTTCCGCCGGCCGCGGACGCACAGCAACCGCCCGCGGCCGACGCCGCCCGGGATTCCGGCGCATCGATCGACGCCTACGATGAGGACGACGACGACAACGGCGGCAGCCGCGTGCCGGTGAGCGACCCGCTCGAGGTCTTCAACCGGGACATGTTCATCATCAACGATTTTCTCATTCTCTTTGTGCTCGAACCCGCCGCCAAGGGGGTCAAAGCCGTCGTCCCTTGGGAATTCCGCACGATTTTCCGCAACGCACTCAACAACATCCGCTTCCCGGTGCGCTTCGTCAACAGCCTGCTCCAAGGCAATTGGGAAAAAAGCGGGAACGAATTCGCCTCCTTCTTCCTCAACACCACCGTGGGGTTTCTGGGGATGGCCGATGTGGCCTCGATCTACCCCAGCCTCAAGAGCAGCCCGGAGGACATGGGGCAGACCTTTGGCGTGTGGGGCTGGGAGGAGAGCACCTTCCTGACCCTGCCCTTCTTCGGCCCCTCCACGGTGCGCGACGCCCTGGGGAAACTTCCCGACGCGGTGCTGGACCCGCTCTTCTGGTATGGCAAGCTCGGACTCTCCCTGGGTATCCGCGGGGGCGAGGCGGTCAACGACACCACCTTCCGCATCGGGGACTGGGAAGCGCTCAAAAAGGCCTCCCTCGATCCGTACATTGCGGTCCGCAACGGCTTCCTCCAGAACCGGGCACGACTGATCGGCGAGTAGAACTGGTTTCACAACCCCGTCTAACGGCTGGGGGTCCCGCCATGGCGGGATTGCAGGCCTCTCGAACCTGCTCACAACCTTTTGAGGTTGCTGCGCTTTCGAACCGGCCTGCGCCTTGCCCGCAACCGTGATCCGAGGTTGTGAAACCAGTTCTAGTCGGCAGCCCGAACGGACGCCCCGGCCGGGTCGAAGCGGCCCTCAGTGCCGACGACGTCGTCAGAAGCCCAAGATCAAGGCGCGCGAATTCCGTGACGCGAGGCGACCTTCCCGTACGCCGCAGCGATCGTCCCGCCTTGGCGGGAATGCGCAACGCAGAGGTTGGGTTTCTGACGACGACGTCACGGTTGAAATTTTCCACCTGCTCGGGTACAACGCGGCCATGAACAGCGCGCAGCAGCAGTTGGCCGAAGGCATCCTCTTCACGGACGAGTACCAGTTCACCATGGCCCAGATGTACTTCCGCATGGGCCTGCACGAGAAACCCGCCCAGTTCGACTATTTCTTCCGAGGTTATCCCGACTACGGCGGCCACAAGGCGGGTTACTGCATCAACGCCGGCCTGGAGTGGCTGGTGGACTGGATGCGCTCCTCCCGGTTTCGCC
>JBFYWX010000482.1:0-5616 GCA_041310825.1 Desulfobacteraceae bacterium
CGACCCGCATCCCGTTCACGCGGCAGATGGTCGGCTTCTTGCAGCCGAGGATGGCGTCCACCATGGCGTTGAAGAGGTCCATGTAGAGTCCGTATTCGTTCGGGCGGCCGGAGTAGTACTCAGCGTACTCCTTGGTGTTGCCGCCGGTGCAAAACGCTCGGTCCCCGGTGGCGGTGAAGACCGCTGCGACGACGGCGGGGTCGGCCGAGGCGCGCTGAAAACCGGCGATGACGCCCTTGACCATTTCAGTGGTGTAGGAGTTGTACTGGGTGGGGTTGTTGAGGGTGATCCAGGCAGAGAAGAGATCCTTGATCGGGTTGCCGTGAGGGTCCTTGATCGGTCTTTTTTCAAAAATGACCCCCGGGGCTTTGTCCGAGAAATGCTCGTTTCCCCACAGGAAATGATCCTTCAGCCTCGATTCTCTCGGCAGCCAGCTCAAATCGGACATGTCCATCTCCTTTTTTTGTATAGATGTCGATTGGTTAAAGGCCAAATCGGCGGCAAGCCCCCCTCGTTGAAAAAATCCGCTTCAGTAAATTGGTAGCTATATATTAGCTACGACGCGGGGAAGTCAAGAGAAAAATGGCCTCTGTGAATTCCCTTGACACGTTTCGGAGGGGGTTGTTAAGTGGGAGCCGGCTCCCGCTGCGTTGCCTGAAACCGGTTGCCGAAACGACAAGGAGGGCGAGCCCGGTGAAATACCCCAAAGAGATCGTCCTGAAGGATTGCACCGAGGTGCTCATCCGGCCGCTGGCCGAAGCCGATGAGCCGGAACTGTGCCGCTTTTACACCCAGATACCCGAAGAGGACCGCTGGTACATGCGGTTCGACGTAATGGACCCGGCCGTTATCCGCAGCTGGGTCCTGGGCCAGCAGGAGGTGGTTTCGATCATCGCGCTCGTGGCGGGCGAGATCGTCGCCCACGCCCGGCTGCACACCCACCAACACGGCTGCTACCACCACCAGGGGCGGCTGCGCATCATCGTCGCCCCTGCCTACCGGCAGAAGCGGCTGGGAAGCTGGATGCTGCTCGACCTGATCCACCTGGCGATGGAGAAAGGGCTGCGCGAGATCAGGGCCGACCTCGTGGTGGGCGTCGAACAAGCCGCCATCGAGTCGGCCTACAAGCTGGATTTTTTCAAAAAGGCCCTGCTGGAGGACTTCGTCATCGACCCCCGGGGGCAGCGGCACGACCTGCTGATCATGACCAAGCAGCTGCACAAGGACTGGGGGGATTTCTGACCGCGCGGCCATGACCACCTACGCCTCCCACGAAATCCTCGCCGCCACCCCGCTCGGGGAGCTGCGCGTCCGTTCGTTCTGCACGCCGGATGTGATCCGCACCCTCAGCTTCGACCGGCAGTTCGGCACCCATGCCCACTACCGCTCGCTCTTCACCAAGCGCGAGAGCCTCGAGCGCAAGGCGGAGCAGCCGGATGCGAACGTGGTGCTCGCCATCGCCGACGCCGCGCATATCGTCGGCTTCGGGGTCCTCGCCTACCCGGACCCCGAGGAGCGCTGGTCCGAGCTTAAGCCCGACCTGATGCTGGAGGTGAACGCGATCGAGGTGAACCGCCGGTGGCGCACGCAGAAGGTCGCGAAGGCCCTCGTACAGATGATGATGGTCCACCCGTTGATCGAGGCGAAAATCGCCTACTTCGTCGGCTACTCCTGGACCTGGGATCTCGACGGCAACCGGATGTCGGCCCAGGAGTACCGCCAGATGATGATCCGCCTCTTCGAGCCCTTCGGTTTCGCGGAGTACACGACCAACGAGCCCAATGTCTGCCTGAAGCCGGAAAACATCTTCATGGCGCGCATCGGCGCGGAGGTTTCAACGGATGCCCGCCAGGCCTTCAAGTGGCTGCGCTTCGGGCAGTCGCCCTGATCCCCGGTGGGACCGATGGATCCATCCCCGGCTGAATGCCTTCGCCCGACGGCCATTCTCGATTGCGACCACCCGCTCGTCCGGGAGAAGGCCCGGGCGGCTGCCGGAAGCCCGCCGGGCGACCCGGTCGCAACGGCCGTAAAGCTTTATCTCGCGGTGCGGGACGGTATCTGGTATGATCCCTATTTGCCGTTCCATCGGCCCGAGCACTACCGGGCCAGTTGTGTGCTGGAGCAGGGGCGCGCCTTCTGCATCGGGAAAGCCGGCCTGCTCTGCGCCCTGGGCCGCGCTTGCGGCATCCCCTCGCGCCTCGCCTTCGCGGATGTCCGCAACCATCTCGCCACCCGCCAGTTGATCGAGTTCATGGGGACCGACGTCTTCGTCTGCCACGGGGTCACCGAATTCTTCCTGGAGGGCCGGTGGGTCAAGGCCACTCCGGCCTTCAACGTGCAGCTCTGCCGGCGCCACGGGGTCGACCCGCTTGAGTTCAACGGGCGCGAGGATTCCCTGTTCCAGCCCTTCAATTCGAGCGGCAGCCGCTTCATGGAGTACGTGAGGGAGCGCGGCAGCTTTGACGACATCCCGGTCGGCGCTATCGTCCGGGCATGGCGGGAGTGCTACGGGGCCGAGCGGGTCGAAAAATGGATCGAGGCCTTCGAAGCCGCTGGCGGCCGGGTGACGAGAGATTTCGACAAAGAGAATCCTGTTTAGTCCAGGACCTTGCGCAGATTGATGAAGTTGCTGCGGTCGAACCCGAGGGTCTTGAAAAAGGATAGCATGTCGGTCGAATCCCACCGCACGGAGGTGTAGACATTGTCGATGCCCTGGGCGCGGTAGAAGGCGAAGATCTCCTGTGCCAATCGGGCGCCGATGCCCTGGCCCATGAAATCCGGGTCGACCCCCATGGTGGCAATCCAGGCGCTCTGGGCCATACCGAACCCGCCCGTGAGGATGTAGCTGATCATGAACCCCACGATCCGGCCGTCCGCCTCGGCCACGACGCAGGCATCCCGTTCGTGGCCGGCGTGCTCCTCTACCACGCGCTGGAAGTCGTCCTCGACCGGTTTGCGGGTGATGGCGGCATAGATCCGGCTGATCTCCCCGGCATCCTCTGTTTTCATCCTGCGAATCTGAAAGTTCTCCACGAGGAACCGCTCCCGGTCAGTCGATCCGAATGATTTTAACCTTGTGCCCCACCCAGTCCGGGGGTAAATATACACGGCCGCTGTTGCCGGAGGCCTTGACCCGTTTTTCGATCATCTCTTCGCCGAAGATCTCGAATTTGACCCGGCTGCTCGGGGCCGGGGGTGGGAATCCGGCCTCGTCGGAACCCTCTGCCGTGTCCGCGCCATCGAGAGATCTGCGGCTTTGCCTTTTGTCGTCTGCCACCTCGGTAGGCCTCCCGGTTTCCGGCGCGCCTTCTGCCCGACACGGTCCGGAGTTGGTCATAACCCGTCGACAGGTCGTTCTGCCTGTGTGGAGCCGGCCGTACAACAAAGCTACATTAGAGCTGCGTTGTAACTAAGTCAAGCAAAAGCTTGACCGGGTGTAACCGATCCGAACTGAATGGATCTCTATGCGCGGTTTGCGGAAAATGGAGTATTGAAGGAAAGGGTGGCGAACATGGCAGGAGGGCGGATGATTTCGAGAAGGTCCTTTTTGAAAGGCGGCCTGGCGGCCGCGGCGGCTGTTGCGGCATCCGGGGTGCCCGCGGCCGGATCATCGGGGGAACCCGGCGGCAGGGAGCACCTGGCCACCCTGATCGACATCCGCAAGTGCATCGGCTGCGGCGCCTGCGTCGAGGCCTGCCGCGAGGAGAACGCGCACAAGCATCCCGAGCCGAAAAAGCCGTTCCCAAAGATGTATCCCGCCCGGGTGAAGGTTTCGGATTGGTCCGACCAGCGCGAGGTCGCCGAGCGCCTCACGCCTTACAACTGGCTCACCATTCAGCACGCGACGGTCAAGGTCAAAGGCGAGGAGACCGAGCTCACCATCCCGCGGCGTTGCATGCACTGCGTGAACCCCCCCTGCGTCAAGCTGTGTCCGTGGGGTGCGGCCAAGCAGATGAAAAACGGGCTCTCCCGAATCGACGCCGACATCTGCCTCGGGGGTTCCAAGTGCAAGGACGTCTGTCCCTGGGACATCCCCCAGCGCCAGACCGGCGTCGGCCTCTACCTGGACCTTCTGCCCTCCCTGGCGGGGAACGGGGTGATGTTCAAGTGCGACCGCTGCTACGATCGGCTCGCCCGGGGGGAAGAGCCTGCCTGTATCGCAGCCTGCCACGAGGGCGTGCAGACCATCGGGCCGCGGGATGAAATCATCGCTCAGGCCCGGGAGATCGCGCGGGAGATCGATGGTTTCATCTACGGAGAGACCGAAAACGGCGGAACCAACACCATCTACGTGTCGCCGGTGCCCTTCGAGGATCTCAACCGGGCGATCGAACCGGGGGCTGGCCGGCCGCATTTCGCGCCGGTCGCCGATGCCATGGCCGAGGCCAACAACCTCGTGGCCGCCATGGTGATCGCGCCTGTTGCCGGGATTGCGGCCGCCGTAGGGCGCTTTGTCGCGAAAACCCGCCAGAATCAGGAAGGGGGACATTCCGCATGAAGACCGCTTGGCAGCAGCCCACCGCCGGTGAACGGTCCTTCAGGGGAGTGGCATGGCTCTACACGGCCCTGCTCGCCGTCATGGCGCTCACCGGATTCGGCCAGATGCCCATCTACAACCGTTACTACCTGAGCGACATCCCCGGGCTCGGCTGGCTGGCTGACTATTACCTCACTCGGAACATTCACTATGTCGGGGCGGCCGTACTGCTGGCGCTCCTTTTTTATGCAGGAGTCGATTTTCTCCTGCAGCGCAGAAGAAAACTGAAATTAACACGATCGGGCACCCTGCGGCTGGCCCTATTGGCGGGGGTCGTATGGTCCGGGGCGCTGATCGTGCTCAAGAATTTTCCGTATGTTTATTTCACCGATGCCTTTATCATCGGGTTGAACATCTTTCATTTGGCCATGGTGATGGCCCTGCTCGCAGCGAACCTTATCTGTATGATTTATAAAAAGAGCTGGGCGGCGGCGATCTGACCCGCCGGCCGCCCAGAGGTTGTCGATGAGGGTCGGTATGAGACAGAGGGAGCAGGACGACGTTGAGCTTTCCTAAGAATGGCACAACCGTTTGTCAATCGCAGTGCTGCGGTGGGTTGCACCCGCTGGTCACACCTCTCCTCTCCGCCATAAAAAACCAAAAAAAAGGGGCTATGGCCTTGCCATAGCCCCCCGATCGCGCATGGTAGGCACGCGGGGATTTGAACCCCGGACCCCTACCGTGTCAGTCTGTTAAGTAAATTTTCACCTTGTTATTCATGGCTGTTCAGTAATATATTTTACATAATAATTATAGGAAGATAAAATCGATATTGCTTGTACCTTGTTTTACCCTATTAGACCGTGTTTTATCTTGATATGGTAGCAAAATGGTAGCATGATTTTAGGTTATCATGCGTTTACTTGAAGGAACAGTGGCCACAAAACATTCGCCTGAAAAGCATCGCCATGACAACTCGCTCTGAGGATCATCTGGTGCTCCTTGGTTGTGGGCCGTGCTTTCCCTTTCAGGGATGCGACAGCGCCAAGGGAGGCTTACCGTGCACCGGCCGTCTGCCACCGCTTAACGCGGCTGCTTGCAATCGGGGGGGGCCGTGGTGTGACCGGAGAGGGTGGGCC